>NZ_BAABIL010000740.1:0-2443 GCF_039542765.1 Kineococcus glutinatus | reverse complement strand
CCACGGCCAGGCTCCAGCGCAGCGCCACCAGCCGGGCCGCGTCGCGGCGCGCGGCCGGTGGCCCGCCGGCGGCGGCGCGCCCGACGACCGAGGCGTGGTCGAGCACGCTCACCGGCTCGTCGCGCGACTTCGACGTGGGCACCACGCGGTAGCGGCCCACGGTCGTGCCGGTGTAGCGGAACGGGTGCTCCCGCCCCAGCCGCAGCCACAGGTCGAAGTCCTCCGTGGTGCGGACCGCCGCGCGGAACCCGCCCGCCGCGCGCGTCGCCGCCGTCGACACCAGGGTCATGCCGCCGGGCACGAAGTTGTTCCAGCGCAGCAGGTCCCGGTGGGGGAGCGCGGGGGTCAGGTAGCGGCGGGCCACCGCGCCCTGCCACGTCTGGGCGGGGCGGCGGTACCCGGCGGGCGTCCCGTCCGCGGCCATGACCTCCAGGTCCCCGAAGTGCGCCGCGCAGCCGGGGTGGGCGGCGGCGGAGGCGGTGAGCACCTCCAGCGAGCGCGGCACGAGCTCGTCGTCGGCGGCCAGGACGAGGAACCAGTCGGTCCGCAGCACGGCGAGGGCCTGGTCCAGCCGGGCGGCCAGCCCGACGTTGGGCCCCTCGTCGAGCAGGCGCACCCGCCCGGTCTCGAAGCAGTCGGCCCCGAAGAGCTCGCGCGCCGAGGCCCGCAGGACCTGCGGGCTGTCGTCGCCGGAGGCGTCGTCGAGGAGCACCACCCGGTCGGCGGGGCGGGTCTGCGCCGCGACGCCGGCCAGGCAGCCGGGCACGAGCGCGGCCTGGCGGTAGCAGGCCACCACGACGGTGACGGTGGGCGGCTGCTCGGGCACGGTCGTCGACCCTAGCGCCGCGGGCGCGTGGTGGCGGGGAGGCCCGTCGGCCCGTCGTTAGGGTGGTCCGGCCGCGCCCTCCGGCGGGTGCGGCTCCCGACTGGAAGGCCGCTGCCCGTGCACGTCGCCGTCGTCGCCCTCGGAAAGATCGGCCTGCCGCTGGCGGTGGAGTACGCCGTCAACGGCCACTCCGTCGTCGGCGCCGACGTCGACGCCCGCGTCGTGGACCTCGTCGCCGCCGGCCGCGCCCCCTGGCAGGAGGAGGCGCACCTCGCCGAGCGCCTCGCCGACGTCGTCGCCGCCGGGCGGCTGCGCGCCACCACGGACACCGCCGCCGCCGTCGCCGCCAGCGAGGCCGTCGTCGTCGTGGTGCCCCTGGTGGTCGACGCCCACGCCCGGCCGGACTTCACGGCGATGGACGCCGCCACCCGCGCCGTCGCCGCCGGGCTGCGCCCGGGCACCCTCGTCGTCTACGAGACCACCCTGCCCGTCGGCGCCACCCGCGACCGGCTCGTGCCGCTGCTGGAGGCGGGCAGCGGCCTGCGGGCGGGGGAGGACCTGTTCGTGGCGTTCTCCCCGGAGCGGGTGCTCACCGGGCGGGTGTTCGCCGACCTGCGCCGCTACCCCAAGCTCGTCGGCGGGGTGGACGCGGCCAGCACCGCGCGGGCGGTGGCGTTCTACGAGCAGGTGCTGCGCTTCGACCCGCGCCCGGACCTGCCCCGCCCCAACGGGGTGTGGGACCTGGGCGCCGCGGAGGCCGCGGAGCTGGCCAAGCTCGCCGAGACGACGTACCGGGACGTCAACATCGCCCTGGCCAACCAGTTCGCCCTCTACGCGCAGTCCCTGGGCATCGACTTCCCCGCGGTCGCGGAGGCGTGCAACTCCCAGCCGTACAGCCACCTGCACCGGGCGGGCATCGCCGTGGGCGGGCACTGCATCCCCGTCTACCCCCAGCTGTACCTGGCCGGGGACCCCGGCGCCGACGTGGTGCGCACCGCCCGCGCCGCCAACGCCCGGATGCCCGCGGCGGCGGTGGCGCTGCTGGCCCAGGAGCTGGCCGCCGCCGGGCGGGAGCCGGCCGGTGCGCGGGTGCTCGTGCTGGGCGCCGCCTACCGCGGCGGGGTGAAGGAGACGGCCTTCTCCGGGGTGTTCCCGCTGGTGGCGGAGCTGCGGGCCCGGGGCGCGCTGGCGCTGGTGTCCGACCCGCTGTACAGCGCCGCGGAGCTGGCCGCCCTGGGGCTGGAACCCCACGACGGTGGCGGCGTCGACGCGGTCGTGGTGCAGGCCGACCACGCCGCGTACGCGGAGCTGTCCGCGGCGGACGTGCCCGGGGCGGTGGTGCTGCTGGACGGGCGCGACGTCACCGACCCGGCGCGCTGGGCGGGGGTGCGCCGCGTCGTCCTCGGCCGCGGCAGCACGGGCTCGCGGGCCGCGGCGCCCGCCTGAGCCGCCGGTGACCTGGCTGGAGGCGGTGCCGCACGTCCTGCTCGTCGCGGTGGTGCTCGTGCTGACCGGCGCCCTCGTCGTGCGCTGCCTGGGCCAGCGCGGCCTGGCCGTCCTGGCGGCCGCGCCGGCGGTGTCGGTGCTGCTGGTGGGCGCCGCGGCCCTCGCCGCGCC
>NZ_BAABIL010000739.1:0-596 GCF_039542765.1 Kineococcus glutinatus | reverse complement strand
GGTGGTGGTGCGCCACCCCCGCAACCGCGGCAAGGCCGCCGCGATGGAGACGGGCGCGCGCGCGGTCGCCGAGCGCGACGCCCGCGAGCCGGGCAGCGCGCCGCGCGCCCTCCTCTTCGTCGACGCCGACCTGGGCGCCACCGCCGAGCGGACCGCCGCCCTCGTGCCGCCGGTGCTCGCGCAGGAGGCGGACATGACGATCGCCGTGCTGCCGCAGCAGGCCACCGCCGGCGGCGGGCGCGGTCTCGTCGTGAACCTGGCCCGCCGGGGCACGCTGGCCGCCGTGGGCTGGTCCCCCCGGCAGCCGCTGTCGGGGATGCGCTGCCTCAGCCGCGCGGCGTTCGAGGCGGCCCGGCCGCTGGCGCGGGGCTGGGGCGTGGAGACGGCCCTGACCATCGACCTCGTCCGCGCCGGCTTCCGGGTGCTGGAGGTGCCCTGCGCGCTGCAGCACCGCGTGACGGGGCGGGACTGGCGCGGCCAGCTGCACCGGGGCCGGCAGTACCGCGACGTGGCGCTGGCCCTGGCGGTGCGCCGCCGGGGGCGCCGCCGCCCGGCCGCCTCGTGACGCAGGCCGGGCGCACGACCGGGCGGCGGCC
>NZ_BAABIL010000738.1:0-781 GCF_039542765.1 Kineococcus glutinatus | reverse complement strand
TGACGGCCGCCATCACCGCCAGCGCGACCCCCGCGTAGCCCTCCACCTCCTCGCCGGGGTCCTCGCCCGGGTCCTCGCCGGGGTCGCCGCCCGCGTCCCCGCGAGCACCGCCCAGCGCCTCCGCCATGTAGCTGCCGTCGCGCTCGCCCACCGCCCGCCGCCACAGCGCCGCCGGGTCCTCCCCGCCCCGCGCCAGCCGCTCGTAGAACTCCCCCTGCGTGCGGGCCAGCTGCTCCCCGCGCGTCTCCCCGGCCGCCGCGATCCGCTCCAGCGACTCCCGGCGCAGGTAGTGGTAGTAGAGGTACTCGTTGGGCAGGCACCCCAGCGCCCGCAGCCACGCCGCCCCGAACAGCCGCCCCTCCTCCAGCCGCCCCAGCAGCGCCTCGTCGGCCAGCAGCCGGGGCAGCACGTCCACCCCCTCGTGCAGCAGCCGGCGCACCCAGCCCAGGTGGTTCAGCCCCACGTAGTCCACCAGCACGCGCGCCGGGTCCAGCCCCAGCAGCCGCGCCGCGCGCCGCCCCAGCCCCGACGGGCTGTCGCAGATGCCGACGGCGCGCTCGCCCAGCACCTGCTGCACCGCCTCGGTGATGACGCCCGCCGGGTTGGTGAAGTTCAGGAACCAGGCCTGCGGGGCCAGCTCCCGCACCGTCCGCGCGATCTCCAGCGCCACCGGCAGCGTCCGCAGCGCGTACGCGACGCCCCCGGCGCCGGTGGTCTCCTGCCCCAGCACGCCCAGCTCCAGCGCCACCCGCTCGTCGGCGCAGCGGCCCTGCACCCCGCC
>NZ_BAABIL010000737.1:0-1205 GCF_039542765.1 Kineococcus glutinatus | reverse complement strand
GACCACCCGCAGCCGCGGCGAGCGGGTGGCCGCGACCCGGCGCGCGAGGTCCACGAGCTGCTCCGGGCGCGGCCCGGCCAGGTCCGGGGCCCTGCCCACGGGGTCCCCGGCGGCCAGGTCCGCCAGCGCGGCGGCCACCTCCCGCGCCGCCACCGGCTGGCCCGGGCCGGCGGGCACGAAGGCCAGCCGCCCGAGCCGGGTGCGTTCCAGCATCTGCCCCGGGAACTCGTGGAACTGCGTGGCGCGCAGCACGCTGGCCGGCACCGGGCCCGCCAGCGCCACCCGCTCCTGCGCCAGCTTGCCCGCGTAGTACCCCAGCGGCACCCGGTCGACGCCCACGATCGAGACGACCACGTGGTGCCCGACCCCGGCGCGCACCCCCGCGGCCAGCACGTTCTCCGTGACGCGCGTGAAGAACCCCACCGCCGCCGACGCCCGGGTGGTGTTCGTGCTCGACGCGTCGACGACCGCCGCCGCGCCCTCCAGCGCCGCGTCCAGCCCCATACCGGTCACCGCGTCCACACCGGTGGCGCGGCTGACCGCCACCGCCTCGTGCCCCCGCCCGGCCAGCTCCGCCACGACGTGCCGGCCCAGCACGCCCGCACCACCCAGCACCACGATGCGCATGAGCGTCTCCCTCCCGTCCGCGGCCCGGTCCTCGTGCCGGGCCCGCCGGGGGGAGGACGAGACGGGGGCCGGGTGTGTGACGTGCCGCCGGGACGCGGTTCGATGGGGCCGTGCGGACCTCGACGACGGACGAGACGACGGACGAGACGACGGACGAGACGACGGACGAGACGGTGGACGAGCTGGCGGGGGCCTTCGAGGCCGCCCGGCCCCGGCTGGAGCGCATCGCCCACGCCGTGCTGGGTGAGCGCGGCGAGGCGCAGGACGTGGTGCAGGACACCTGGCTGCGGCTGGCCGCGACGGCCCGCGAGCAGGACGTGGCCGACGTCGCGGCCTGGTGCACGGTCGCGGTGTCGCGCCGCGCCCTCGACGTGCTGCGCAGCGCCCGGCGCCGGCGCGAGACCTACGTCGGGCCGTGGCTGCCCGAACCCGTCCTGGCACCGCTGCCCGGTGGGCTCGCCGCACCCGCCCCGGCCGACCCGGCGGAGGAGGCGGTGCGCTCGGAGACCGTCGGCTACGCCCTCCTGGTGCTGCTGGAGCACCTCACCCCCGCCGAGCGCACCGCCTGGGTGCTGCAC
>NZ_BAABIL010000736.1:0-809 GCF_039542765.1 Kineococcus glutinatus | reverse complement strand
GTCGAGGGAGCGCGTGATGAGGTGGGCGCGGTCCTTCACCGGCATCACCACGGTCACGTCGGCCTGCACGTCCACCTCTCCGCTGCGCTCGTCGACCACGACGCTGAGGAGCGGCTCCGACGCCGGCCCCGGAGGGGTCCGCACCGGTGGCTCCGCGAGCACCGAGCACCTCGGGACCGGCGGCCCCACCGCGACGTCACGCTACCCTGAGCACGCGGCGTTGACGAGAGATACGCGGAGGGTAGCGTGGCACCGACGGCCTGGCGGCAGTGGCGCGACCTGGTGGGCAGCGACTACCCGCTCAACCGCACCTCGCGCGAATCGCTGGCCACGCTCGCCGTCTGGCGGATGGGCCAGGTGCTGCACGGGCGCCCGGGGGCGGGCGCCTTCCTGATGCGCCGGCTGCACGGCGTCCTCGACCAGGTGTGGGTCCGCAACGTCATCGGCGCGGAACTGCCGCGCAGCGTCGCCGTCGGACCGGGGATGACGCTGCCCCACGCCGGCCGCGGTGTCGTGGTGCACCCCGACGCCCGCATCGGCGCGCAGGTCACCCTGCACCACCGGGTCACCATCGGGGTGCGCGACGCCGGGCGCCCCCCGCACGTGGGCGACGGCGCCTACCTGGGTTCGGGGGCGGCCGTGCTGGGCGCCGTCGACCTGGGGGCGGGGTGCCGCGTCGGGGCGAACGCCGTGGTGGTGCACGACGTCCCGCCGGGGGCGACCGTGGTCTGCGGCCCGGCCCGCGTGCTGCCGGCGCGGAGCGCGGCGCCGGATCCCGCGCCGCCCGGTGCCGCGGCACCGGTCACGCG
>NZ_BAABIL010000735.1:0-1922 GCF_039542765.1 Kineococcus glutinatus | reverse complement strand
GAGCTGCTCGTGGCGCTGGCCGCGGCCGGGCTCGCCGGGGCGGCGCTGGGCGCCTGACGCCGAGGCGCCTGACGCCGGGCGCGGCGTCAGCGGGTGGTCGAGGTCAGCGGGTGGTCGTGGTGAGCGCCTGCAGGCCGGCGACGACGTCGACGAGGATCCGCTCCAGGGTGGGCGCGTCGAGCTCCACCGCCTGCAGGACCGTCTCGTGCATCCCCGTCACGCCCCTCTCCCGTGGTCACCGGCTCCGCGCCTGACACCACGGTGCCACGGCGCGGCGGGACCAGGGCCCGCATCGGGCGGTAACCACTCAGTCACGCGCTGATGAAACAGGACGTGATGAGTCATTGCGCAGCGTGATCTGAGGCGGGTGCCCCACCGCGCGCAGCAGCCCCACGATGTCGTCGACGTCGTCCGGCTCCCCGCCCGTGCTGGCCGCCAGCCACATGCCGTCGCCGACGAGCTGGACGAGGCGGGCGAGGCGGGCGTCCCCGACCTCCTCCCGCAGCAGGGCGTACCAGGCGTCGTTGAGGACGCCGAGCGTCTCCCGCGCCGGGCCCGAGGAGCTCTGCGCCAGGGACAGCGCCGCGACCATCGTGCGGTGCAGCGGCCCCTCCTCCAGGGCGCTCGCCGAGGTGCGCAGGTAGTAGGAGACGGCCCCCGCCGGGTCGGCGCGCATCCGCTCCACGTCCTCCGCACCGCGCAGGCGCAGCCGCTCCAGCAGGCCGGCGACGAGGGCGTCCTTGGAGCGGAAGTGGTAGAGCAGCCCGCCCTTGGACACCCCCGCGGCGGCGGCCACCGCGTCCAGCGTCACCGCACCGGGCCCGGAGGCCACCAGGAGCTCCTCCAGGGCGTCGAGGAGCCGGTCGCGCGTCGAGGTGCTGGGCACCGGCCCAGGGTACGGACTGGTTGCTGTACCGTCCGGACGGTACAGTACATGCCGCGGAGCCGGCCGCCGCCGTGGCGGCCGGGAAGCGGTGGAGGACCCGTGAGCACGACGACGCACCCGACGACGGACGCCCCCGGCGCGACGCCCCGCGCCGGCGCCCGCGGGTGGACGGCGCTCGCCGTGCTGGTGCTGCCCGTCCTGCTCGTCGCCGTGGACGGCACGATCCTCGCCTTCGCCCTCCCCGAGATCAGCGCCGCGCTGCGCCCCAGCGCCACCCAGCAGCTGTGGATCGTCGACGCCTACCCGCTCGTGCTCGCCGGCCTGCTCGTCACCGCCGGCTGGCTCGGCGACCGCCTCGGCCGCCGCCGCGTGCTGCTCGCCGGCGCCGCCGGGTTCGGCCTCGTCTCCCTGCTCGCCGCCACCGCCCACACCGCCGCCCAGCTCGTCGCCGCCCGCGCCGCCCTCGGGCTCTTCGGCGCCACCCTCATGCCCTCGACGCTGGCGCTGCTGCGCAACGTGTTCCTCGACCGGCGCCAGCGGCGCACCGCCATGGCCGTCTGGGCGGCGGGCTTCTCCGGCGGCGCCGCCCTCGGCCCCGTCGTGGGCGGCTGGCTGCTCGAGCACCACCCGTGGCCCTCGGTGTTCCTCGTCAACGTCCCCGTGATGCTCGTCCTGCTCGTCGCCGGCCGGCTGCTGCTGCCCGAGTCCCGCGACCCCGCCCCCGGCCGGCTCGACGTCGCCAGCGTCGTGCTGTCGCTGGCCACGGCCGCCCCGGTCGTCCACGGCGTCAAGCACCTCGCCCACGACGGCCTCGACGCGGTGTCCGTCGGCGCGCTGGCCCTCGGGACCGCCTCCGGCGTCGTGTTCGTGCGCCGCCAGCACCGGCTCGCGCACCCGCTGCTGGACGTGGCGCTGTTCCGGCTGCCCGTGTTCCGCACCGCGGTGCTCGCCAACCTCATGAGCGTGCTCGCCCTCACCGGGCTGCTGTACTGCCTCTCCCAGCAGCTTCAGCTCGTCCTGGGCGCCTCCCCCGTGG
>NZ_BAABIL010000734.1:0-3205 GCF_039542765.1 Kineococcus glutinatus | reverse complement strand
TGAAGGCCCGCATCGGCCCGGCGGCCTACGTGCTGTCGGGGCTACGGGCGTTGCGGGGGCCGCAGACGAAGGTGCGGTTGCAGATCGACGGGCGCCCGCCCCGGACGCGGCGCACCCGCGCGGTGATCGTCGGCAACTGCGGGCGGCTGCTGGGGGGGATCGCGCTCATGCCGGACGCGGAGGTCGACGACGGCTGGCTGGACCTCGTGGTGCTGTCCCCACGGGGCATCGTGTCGTGGGCGGCGGTGACGTGGCGGGTGGTCACCGGCGCGCGGCGCGGCCACCCGCGGGTGGAGCACGCCCGCTTCCGGGAGCTGCAGGTGGTCAGCGCCCAGCCGCAGGAGGCGCAGGTGGACGGGGACCCGGTGGGCGGGGCGCGCCGGCTGCTGGTGCACATCGAGCCCGGGGCGCTGCTGGTGCGCCTGCCCCGGCCCCCGCGCTAGCCCGCCCGGCCGGCCCGCACCCGCCGCAGCCACCCCTCGGCCGCCGCGAACGCGTCCTCGTCCGGGCCGCTGCCCGGCAGCGCCGGCCGCCCGTCGGCGCGGGGGTAGCTGCCGAGGAAGCGGACCTGCTCGCAGACGCGGTGCAGGCCCATCAGGGCCTCCCCGACGCGGGCCTCGGCGACGTGCCCCTCGCAGTCGATGGAGAAGCAGTAGCGGCCCAGCGCGTCGCCGGTGGGGCGCGACTCGATGCGGGAGAGGTTGACGCCGCGGGTGACGAACTGCTCGAGGACCTCCACGAGGGCGCCGGGGTGGTCGGTGCGCAGGAACGCCACCAGGGAGGTCCTGTCCGCGCCGGTGGGCGCCGGCAGCACCACGCGCCCGTCGTCGCCGGCCGGGCGGGCCAGCAGCACGAAGCGGGTCACCGCGCCGCGGTTGTCGCCGATGTCCTCGGCGAGCACCTGCAGGCCGAAGCGCTCGGCGGCGACGGGCGCGCACACGGCCGCGTCGTAGCCGGCCCCGGTGCCGTCGGCGGCGGCCTGCGCCAGGCCCGCGGCGGCGGAGGCGGTGGACAGCGACGGCACGTACCGGGCGCCGGGCAGGTGCTGCGCCAGCCAGCGGCGGACCTGGGCGTAGCCGTGGGAGTGGGTGCTGACGACCCCGACGTCGGCCAGGGTGGTGCCGGGCCGGGCGGCGAGGACGAACGTCACGGGGATGACGACCTCCCCGACGACGAGCAGCGGGTCACCGGCGGCGAGGCCGTCGAGGGTGGCGGACACCCCGCCCTCCACGGAGTTCTCGATGGGCACCACGCCGACGTCGGCCCGGCCGGCGCGGACGGCGGCGATGGTGGCGTCGACGCTCGGGTAGGGGTCGGCGGGGGCGGTGCCGACGGGGACGACGGTGCGCAGCGCCGCCTCGGAGAACGTGCCGACCGGGCCGAAGAAGGCGTACCGCCGGGTCGGGTCCGGGTGGGGGGTCGGCGTCGGGGCGGCGGTCGGCACGGTGGGCAAGGCTAGCCGCGGCGCGGCGGTGGCCTCACTGCAGCGCGGACGTCAGCCGCGCGAGGTTGTCGAACAGCACCGCGCGGCGCGGCCGCTGCAGCCACTCCTTGAGGAACAGCTCCTTGCTGCAGGCGCGGTAGGCGTCGTCGATGCGGCGCAGGTCGTCGGCGAAGGCGCGCCCGCACACCATGACCGACACCTCCAGGTCCAGCAGGAAGGAGCGCATGTCCATGTTGCTGGACCCGATGACCGACACCTCGTCGTCGATGATCAGGTGCTTGTCGTGCAGGACGTGGGGCGCGGGGTAGCGGAAGATGCGGACCCCGGCCCGCAGCAGCGCCTCGTAGTAGGAGCGCTGGGCGTGGTGCACGAGGAACTGGTCGCCGATCTCGGAGACGAACAGGTGCACCTCCACCCCGCGCTGCGCGGCGGTGGTGATGGCGAACATCATCGACTCGTCGGGCACGAAGTACGGGCTGACGATGGAGATGCGCTCCTGCGCGGAGTACAGCAGCGCGTTGAACAGCCGGAGGTTGTTCTCCCCCTCGAACCCGGGCCCGCTGGGCACCACCTGGCACTCCAGCGCCCCCGGCGGGTCCGGTGCCGTCACCGGCTCGATCTCCTGCGTCAGCAGCTCGTCGGTCTCGCTGTACCAGTCGGTGAGGAAGAGCGCGTCGACCCCGGAGACCACGGGCCCCTCCAGCCGCACCAGCAGGTCCTGCCACTGCAGGCCGCGGCGGCGGTTGCCGCGGTGGTTGTAGCTGCGGTCCACCATGTTCTGCGAGCCCACCCAGGCGACGTCGCCGTCGACGACGAGGAGCTTGCGGTGGTTGCGCAGGTCGGGGCGCTGGTAGCGGCCCCGGTGCAGCTGCACCGGCAGCATCGGGTGCCACAGCACCCCGATGTCGTCGAGGTGGCGGACCGTGCGCCGGTAGCCGGGCATCCGCAGCGAGCCGATGTGGTCGAAGAGGACCCGCACGACGACCCCGCGGCGCACCGCGTCGGCCATCGCCTCGAAGAACGGCTCCGTCGTGGCGTCGCGGGCCAGGATGTAGAACTCCGCATGGACGTACCGGCGCGCCGAGCGCACCTCGTCGGCCATCGCCCGGATCGCGGCGTCGTAGTCGTCGACGATGGACGCCTCGTTGCCGCCCACCAGCGGCATGGAGCCGAGGTTGCGGTTGAGCCGCACGACGGTCGCCAGCCACGGCGGCCACGGCTGGTCGTCGGCGACGAGGTCGATGCCGCGGGTGGCGTCGAGGATGAGCCGGTTGATCTCCAGCTGCTTGTGCCGGCGCCGCCGCGGCAGCTTGGTGCTGCCGATGAGCAGGTACAGCAGCACCCCCAGGTAGGGGATGAAGAAGATGGCCAGCAGCCACGCCATCGCCGAGGACGGCCGCCGGTTGACGGGGACGGTGGCGACGGCGACGCAGCGGATGACGACGTCCGCGGCGAGCAGCAGGCCGGGCAGCAGCAGCGTCAGCACCCAGTGCTCGCCCACGCGCCCCCTCCCGCCGGTGCCGGCCGCCCCGGTCCCGCCCCGATCCCGTCCCGGTCCCGTCCGGCCCGGTCCTGTCGAGGTTGTCACGCCCGCCCGGCCCGGCGCACCCAGGGACGCCGCGGCCGTGCGTCGTTAGAGTCACGGCCCGTGGACCCCTCCGACGTGCGCGACCTCGGCTACGCCCGGCTCGACACCGGTCGCGCCACCCGCACCGGCGACGCGGAGGTGGTGTACGGCCCCGGCAAGACGCCCGGGCAGGT
>NZ_BAABIL010000733.1:0-1721 GCF_039542765.1 Kineococcus glutinatus | reverse complement strand
GTCACGAGCGCATCCTCGCACCGCGCGCCCCGCCGCCGGCCGCCGCGACCGCCCCGCCGCGTGTTTCCGCCGTGTTTCCGGGGCGGCGGCCCGCGTCATGCCGAATTCACCGGGGCGGAACGGCCGTGACACGACCGGCCGGGAGCGTGGCAGCACTTCCTGTCGATCGACAGGAAGTGCTGCAGCGGCCCCACCCGCTCCCGAGGAGTCCGCCCATGACCACCACCCCCGCCGCCCCGCCCACCACGGCCGACGACCACCACCTCGCCGGGTTCGGGTACCGGCCACAGCTGCGCCGCGACGTGGGCGGCTACGCCTCCTTCGCCGCCGGGTTCTCCTTCGTCTCGATCCTCACGACGGTCTTCCAGCTCTTCGCCTTCGGCTACGGGTTCGCGGGACCCGTCGTGTCGTGGACCTGGCTGATCGTCCTGGGCGGCCAGCTCACCGTCGCCCTCACGTTCGCCGAGCTCGTCGCCCGGTACCCGCTCTCCGGTGCCATCTACCAGTGGTCCACCCGCCTGGCCGGGGCCCGCGCCGGCTGGTACACGGGCTGGACGATGATCATCGCGCAGGTCATCACCTTCGCCGCGGCGGCGATCGCGCTGCAGGGCGTGCTGCCGGCCATCTGGGGCGGCTTCCAGGTCGTCGGCGGGGACCCGGCGCTGGGCACCCCCACCGGCGCCACCAACGCCGTCGTGCTGGCCAGCGCCCTCATCGTCGTCACCACCACGATCAACGCGATCGGCGTGCGGCTGACGGCGATCGTCTCCAGCGTCGGTGTCACCCTGGAGCTCATCGGGGTGGCCGCCGTCGTCGTCCTCCTGCTGTTCAACCTCGAGCGCGGCCCCGGCGTCGTCCTCGACGTCGACGGCGCCGGGTTCGACCCGACGTTCGGCGCGTTCCTCGCCTCCGGCCTCATGGCCGCCTACGTCCTCGTGGGGTTCAACTCCGCCGCCGAGCTGGCCGAGGAGACCACCGACCCGCGCCGCACCGCCCCGCGGACCATCCTGCGCGCCGTGCTCGTCTCCGGCGTCGGCGGCGGGCTGCTGCTGCTCGTCGGGCTGATGGCCGCCCCCAGCCTCGACGACGGGCGCCTGGCCACCGAGGGCCTGCCCTACGTCCTGACCAGCCAGCTCGGCCCCGTCGGCGGGCGCATCCTGCTGGTCGACGTCGCCGTCGCGGTGCTGGTGTGCGCGCTGGCCATCCAGACCGCCGCCGCCCGCATGGTGTTCTCCATGTCCCGCGACGGGCAGCTGCCCGCCGCCCGCGTCCTCGGCGGGGTGTCGCGGCGCACCGGGACCCCGGTCGTGGCCTCGGTGCTCGTCGGCCTCGGCGGCATCGCCGTGCTCGTCGTGAACATCGGCCAGCCGGGGCTGTTCACCGCCCTCACCAGCGTCTGCATCGTGATGATCTACCTGGCGTACCTCATGGTGACCGCGCCCATGCTCGTGCGGCGGCTGCGCAACCCGCAGGAGTTCCGCCACGACGACGGGCACTTCTCGCTCGGCCGCTGGGGTCTGGCGGTCAACGCCGTCGCCGTGGCCTACGGCGCCGCGATGGTGGTCAACCTCGCCTGGCCGCGCGCCGCGGTCTACGACCCGGCCGGGGAGGACCCCGTGCTGCGGTTCTCCGCGGTGCTCGTCGTCGCCGTCGTCCTGCTCGCCGGCGGGTCCACGGGGCGCACCGTCTCGTCGCGCAGCGCGGTGAAGACGCGGGGGAAG
>NZ_BAABIL010000732.1:0-504 GCF_039542765.1 Kineococcus glutinatus | reverse complement strand
CGACCACGGCGCGGCCGCCGACGCCGCCGGGGTCCCCGGCCCCGGCGGCGAGGAGCACGTCACCGGCACCGACGAGGACGACCTCCCCCGGCGCCGTGCCGGTCACGACGCGGGTGCGCAGCCGGTTCTGGGGTCCGAGGGCGCGCAGGGCGGCGGCCGCGGTGAGCACCTTGGCGGTGGAGGCGGGCACGCGCGCGGCACCGGCCCCGACGTCGAGCAGGGCCTCACCGGTGGTGGCGTCGACGACGGAGACGCCCAGCCCGGGACCGAGGGCGGGGTCGGCCAGCAGCGGCCCGACGACCGCGGCGACCCCTTCGGCGGTGGCGGCGGGCGCGTCGGCGGGCAGGGCCGCCAGCACGTCGGGTGCCCCGGTGGTGGGGACGGCGGCCGCGGGGGCGGTGGGCAGCGGGGTGGCCGTGGGCAGCGGGCGGCGGGTGAGGGGGCCGGGCACCGACGTCCGCTCCGGCGAGGGCATGATCGCCACCGCGGGGGCCATCGACGTCC
>NZ_BAABIL010000731.1:0-2591 GCF_039542765.1 Kineococcus glutinatus | reverse complement strand
CCTCCGCGGGCGCCGCAGCCCCCGCGGCAGCAGGTGCCGGCACAGCGGGCGCCGCAGCCCCCGCGGCAGCAGGTGCCGGCACAGCGGGGGCCTCGGCCGGCTGCGCGCTGCCGCCCGGGTCGACGTCCACCGCCACGATCGGCGTGCCGACGTCGACGGTCGTCCCCTCCGGCACGAGCAGCTGCGACACCACCCCGGCGAAGGGGCTGGGCAGCTCCACCAGCGACTTGGCGGTCTCGATCTCCACGAGCACGTCGTTGACGGCCACCACGTCGCCGACGGCGACCTTCCAGGAGACGATCTCGGCCTCGGTGAGCCCCTCCCCCGCGTCGGGGAGGGCGAACTGCTTGAACGTGGGCACGGGTGTCCTGTCTGCGGGCGCGCGGGATCAGCGGGTGGACGGGATCAGCGGGCGGAGGCCGGTCAGGCGGCGAGGGAGCGGTCGACCGCGTCGAGGACCCGGTCCACGTCGGGCAGGTAGTGCTCCTCCGCGCGGGCCGCCGGGTACGGCAGGTGGAAGCCCCCCACCCGCAGCACCGGCGCCTGCAGGGAGTAGAAGCAGCGCTCGGCGATCCGGGCCGCCAGCTCCCCGCCGGTGCCGCCGAAGACGGGCGCCTCGTGGACGACGACGAGCCGGCCGGTGCGCTGCACCGACGCGGCCACCGTGTCCACGTCCAGGGGGGAGATGGTGCGCAGGTCGACGACCTCGATGCTCGTGCCGTCGGCCGCGGCGGCCTCGGCGGCCTCCAGCGCCAGGCGCACCGTCGGCCCGTGCGCGGCGAGGGTGACGTGCTCGCCGGCGCGGGCGATCCGCGCGCGGTGCAGCGGGGTGACGTCGGCGGGGGCCAGCGCGGTGTCCACCTCGCCCTTGTCCCAGTAGCGCCGCTCCGGCTCCAGGAACACCACCGGGTCCGGCGAGGCGATGGCCTGCTGCACCATCCAGTACGCGTCGTGGGCGCTGGCGGGGGTGACCACGCGCAGGCCGGAGACGTGCGCGAAGAGGGCCTCGGGGCTCTCGCTGTGGTGCTCCACCGAGCCGATGCCGCCGCCGAACGGGACGCGCAGCACGACGGGCAGCGCGAGGCGGCCGCGGCTGCGGGCGCGCAGCTTCGCGAGCTGGGTGACGACCTGGTTGAACGCCGGGTACACGAACCCGTTGAACTGGATCTCGCAGACCGGCCGGTAGCCGCGCAGCGCCAGGCCGATCGCGGTGCCCACGATGCCCGCCTCCGCGAGCGGGGTGTCCACGACGCGGCCCTCGCCGAAGTCCTTCTGCAGCCCCTCGGTGACGCGGAAGACGCCGCCGAGGGCGCCGATGTCCTCGCCCATCAGCAGCACGGACGGGTCGCGCTCGAGGGCGGCGCGCAGGCCGGCGTTGATCGCCCGCCCGATCGGCATGGTCTGCATCAGCTCTTCCCTCCGGCGGTGGCGGTGTCCTCGAACGTGGCGAGGTAGGCGGCGAAGGCGTCGCGCTCCTCGGCCACCTGCGCGTGGGGCTCGGCGTAGGCGTGGTCGAACATGTCCAGCGGGCCGGGTTCGGGCAGCTCCCGCACGCCGGCGCGCAGCCGCTCGGCGAGCTCGTCGCCCTCCGCCTCCAGGGCCGCCTCGTGCTCGGCGTCGAGGATCCCCTCGTCGAGCAGGTAGCGGCGGAAGCGCTCGACCGGGTCCTTCGCGCGCCACAGGTCGACCTCGGCGGCGGAGCGGTAGCGGCTGGGGTCGTCGGAGGTGGTGTGGGCGCCCATCCGGTAGGTGAGGGCCTCCACGAACGTCGGGCCGCCGCCGGAGCGGGCCCGGTCGAGGGCGGCGCGGGTCACGGCGAGGCAGGCCAGCACGTCGTTGCCGTCCACCAGGACCCCGGGCACGCCGACGCCCTCGGCGCGGCGGTGCAGCGGGACGCGCGCCTGCACCGAGACGGGCGCGGAGATCGCCCACTGGTTGTTCTGGCAGAGCACGACGAGCGGGGCGTTGTACACCGCCGCCCACTGCAGGGCCTCGCTCGCCTCGCCCTGGGAGGTGGCCCCGTCGCCGAGGTAGGCGATGACGGCGGTGTCGCGGTCCGGGTCGCCGGTGCCGACGGCGCCGTCGCGCTGCGCGCCCATCGCGTAGCCCACGGCGGGCAGCATCTGCGCGGCGATGACGAGCGTGTACGGGTGGAAGCCGTGCGCCACGGGGTCCCAGCCGCCGTGGCTGGTGCCGCGGTAGAGCTCCAGGACGCCCAGCGGGTCCACGCCCCGGCACCAGGCCACGCCGTGCTCGCGGTAGGTGGGGAAGGCGTGGTCCTGCGGGCGCATGGCCCGCCCGGAGCCGACCTGCGCGGCCTCCTGGCCGAGCAGCCCCGCCCACAGGCCGAGCTCGCCCTGCCGCTGCAGGGCGGTGGCCTCGGTGTCGATGCGGCGCACGAGGACCATGTCGCGGTGGAGGGCGAGCAGCTCCTCCGGCTCGAGGTCGGCCTCGTACCCCGGGTGCTCCACGCGCCGGCCCTCGGGGGTGAGGAGCTGGACCATCCCCCCGGGCTCGCCCGGTCCGCGGGGGGCGGGGACGGGGCTCTCGCTCACGGGTCTCCTCCAGGTGCCGGGGCGGCGCGGTGCGCC
>NZ_BAABIL010000730.1:0-1331 GCF_039542765.1 Kineococcus glutinatus | reverse complement strand
GACGCCGTCGGTCGTGCGCCGCGACGACGTCACCGTGTCGGTGACGGCCGGCGGCGACCCGGGCCGGGCCCGCCGGCTGCGCGGCGCCCTCGCGGTGGCGCTGGACGACGGCTCCCTCCCGCTGCGGCGGACCCGGCCCGGCCGCGGGCGCGTGACCCTCGTCGGCGGCGGCCCGGGCGACCAGGACCTGCTGACCCTGCGCGGGCGCCGGGCGCTGGCGGAGGCCGACGTCGTCGTCGTCGACCGGCTCGCACCCACCGGGGTCCTCGCCGAGCTCGACGACGACGTGCAGGTCGTCGACGTCGGCAAGACCCCCGACCACCACCCCGTGCCCCAGCACGAGATCAACCGGATCATCGTCGACGCCGCCCAGGCCGGGTACCGCGTCGTGCGCCTCAAGGGCGGCGACAACTACGTCCTGGGCCGCGGCGGGGAAGAGGTGGCCGCCTGCCGCGAGGCCGGCGTCGACGTCGACGTCGTCCCCGGCGTCACCAGCGCCTTCGCCGTGCCCGCCGCCGCGGGCATCCCCGTCACCCACCGCGGCCTGTCCCGCTCCGTGACGGTGGTCTCCGGCCACGAGCAGCTCGACTGCGCCGTGCTGGCCCGGCTGGAGGGCACCCTCGTGGTCCTGATGGGCGTGGCGGGGCTGCCCGGGCTCGCCGCGGGGCTGCTGGCGCACGGCAAGGACCCGGCCACGCCGGTCGCCCTCGTCGAGAGCGGCTGCACCCCCCGCCAGCGCACCACCCGCTCGACCCTGGCCGACGTCGTGGCCGTCGCCGCCGGGCGCGGGGTCCGCTCCCCCGCCGTCATCGTCGTGGGCGCCGTGGCGGCGCTGGGCGGTGAGGGGTGAGCACCAGCACGACCGTGGCGGGCACCGAGGGCGTCGACGCCCGCCAGCTCCTCGGCGTGACCATCGGCGTCACGAGCGACCGGCGCTCGGACGACCTCATCGCCACCTTCACCCGCCGCGGGGCGCAGGTGCTGCACGCCCCCTCGATGCGGATCGTGCCGCTGGCCGAGGACGAGCAGCTGCTGCGCGACACCCTCGACGTCATCGCCGACCCGCCGGACATCGTGCTGATCACCACCGGCATCGGCCTGCGCGGCTGGGTCGAGGCGGCCGACGCCGCCGGCACGGCGCCCCAGCTGCTCGCCGCCCTGGGCCGGGCCAGGCTGCTGGCCCGCGGCCCCAAGGCGCGCGGCGTGATCCGCGCCAACGGCCTCACCGACGAGTGGTCGGCGTCCTCGGAGCAGACGTCGGAGGCGGTGGAGCACCTGCTGGCCGGCGGTGTGCGGGGCGCCTCGATCGTCGTGCAGCTGCACGGGGCGGC
>NZ_BAABIL010000729.1:0-1129 GCF_039542765.1 Kineococcus glutinatus | reverse complement strand
GCCGGAGCGGCCCGGGCGGCGGGCGGCCGAGACCACGGCCCGCACGCACGTCGGCTGGTCGCCGCCGGGGCCGCCGCCGGGGCCGCCGCCGAGGTCGAGGACGCGGTCCTCCGCCGACGGGGTGGCGTGCAGGAGGTCCCCCGCCGGGCTGAACACGAGGACCGCGGGCCCGTCGCCGTCCCCGGCACCGCGGGCCGCCGCCGCGGCGACCACCCCGGCGCGGATCCCCGCGGCCAGCGCGTCCTCCAGGCGCTGCATGTAGTCCGCCTCGGCGGGGTTGAACCCCGGGCTGCCCGCGCCCCGGTAGACGGCGTAGGCGCCCCAGGTCATCCCGCCGAGTCGGGTGACGCCGCGCAGTTCGTGCTCGACGCCGAGGCGCCGGCGGACGACCTCGGTGAACCGCGCGCTGCGCCGGGGGTCGCCGCCGGTCTCCTCCGCCAGCACGCTCACCCCCACCGGGCGCCGGGCGAGGTCGGCGAACTGCGCGACGTCGTCCACGGCGTACTCGTGGTACATGAACTCGTCGCCGCCGTCGTCGACGAGGCCGACCTTGGCGGAATCGGTCAGCATCGTCGTCGCCGGGTCGACCGTCGCCATGCACATCGCGTCGTAGGGCACCGCGCGGGCGATCACGGCCAGCGCCTCGGCGAAGAACTCCCGGTGGTCCAGGCCGGCCCGCGCCAGCGCCTCCAGCCGGAGGCGGGCGTTCTCGGCGGGGCGCGTCGTCACGCCGCGAGGCTACGCACGCCGCACCCCGCCGCACACCCCCAGCTTCCTGGGGTCCCGCCCACCCCGGGAGCGGGCGGGCGGGACCCCGGCCGCGCGGGGTTCCGCGCAGGGCGGTGCGGCGGCGACGGTGGCACCGCTGCCGGCCGCGGCAGCGCTCCCGACCACCTGAGGGGTTTCCCGTGCTGCACCAACCCGCCGGGTCCGCCGAGACCACCGTTCCCACCGCCCGCCCCGCCCCGCGCGGGCCCGTCGCCGCGCCGGCGGGGCTGCGCGAGGCCCTGCGCGGGCAGCTCGTGCTGCCCGGTGAGCCCGGTTGGGACGCGGCGCGCCGCGCCTGGCAGCTCCGCGCCGACCAGCACCCGGCCGCCGTGGTGCTCGCCGCCTGCGCCGCCGACGGCAC
>NZ_BAABIL010000728.1:0-1749 GCF_039542765.1 Kineococcus glutinatus | reverse complement strand
CGCGCCGGTGGCCGCGGGCAGCACTTCGAGGGCGGGTCGCTGTACTCGGCGCCGACGTCGGGCACGTGGGTCGTGAAGGGCGCCATCCGCGACCTCTGGGCGAGCACGGGCTGGGAGGCCGGCTGGCTGGGCTACCCGATCGGGGACGAGCGCGCGGCCGGTGCCGACGGCTCGGTGCGGGCGCAGTCCTTCCAGGGCGGCACCGCGTACTGGAGCCCGGCCGGCGGTGCGCACGCGGTGCGCGGGGCGATCGGCGCGGCGTTCGAGGCGTGGGGCGGCGCGACGGGCGTCCTCGGCCTGCCCGTGGGCGAGGAGTTCGGGCCGCTGCGCGACGGCGGTTTCGGGCAGCACTTCCAGCGCGGGGAGCTGTACTGGTCCCCCGCCACCGGGGCCCGCTTCGTCGACGAGGGCCCGATCCGCGAGTACTGGGCGCGCAACGGCTGGGAGGCCGGCTGGATGGGTTACCCCACCACCGACGCGACCACGCCCTACCACGAGCCGTACGGGCCGTTCGTGCACGTCCAGCAGTTCCAGGGGGCCGCGGTGTACCAGAGCAAGGGGGGCACGCGCGCGGTGCGCGGCGCGATCCTGGAGGCATACCGCGGCATCGGCGGGGACCGCTCGGCGCTGGGCATGCCGGTGGGCGACGAGCACGCCGACCCCGACGGCCGCGTGCGGCAGGAGTTCTTCGGGGGCACCATCACGTGGAGCCCCGCCGAGGGCGCCGTCGTCGCTCTCACCCGCGTGATGTGAGACGGGTCGGCACGGCGGGAGCGGAAAGGGCTCGACCGGGCCGGGCGCGGCGCGCAGGATCGGTGCCGTGACCGCCGAGCTGCCACCCTCGCCACCCGTGCTCACCGCCGGGGACGGCCTGCTGCTGCGGGCCTGGACCGCCGCGGACGCCGATCCCCTGCACGCCGCGTGGGCCGACCCGGCGATCCGGCGCTGGACCTCGCTGCCGGCGGAGTTCTCCGGCCCGGACGCCGCGGAGTTCGTGGCGCGCACCGGGCGCAACTGGCAGCAGGGCGTGGCGGCCTCCTTCGTGCTGGAGGAGGCCGGCGCGTTCGCCGGCACGGCGAACCTGGGCCTGCTGGGCGCCGGGTGGGCCGAGGTGGGCTACCTCGTGGTCCCCGCCTCGCGCGGTCGGGGCCTGGCGCGGCGGGCCGTCGCCCGGCTCCTCGCGTGGGGGTTCGACGACCTCGGGCTGCACGGCGTGCGCTGGACGTGCGCGGCCGGCAACTGGGCCTCGCGCCGGGTGGCGTGGGCCTGCGGGTTCCGGTTCGAGGGCACCGGCCGCGGCCTGGGCGAGCAGCACGGGCGGCGGCCGGACGCCTGGACCGGCTCGTTGCTGCGCGCGGAGGGCCGCGAGCCGGCGGCGGACTGGCTCGACGTGCCCGTCCTCGACGGCGACGGCGTGCGGTTGCGTCCGTGGCGGGACGCGGACGCGGCCCGGGTCGTGGCGGCGTGCTCCGACCCGCGGACGCAGCGGTGGCTGCCCGACGTGCCGTCCCCGTACGGGCCGGCGGAGGCGGCGGGGTTCTTCTCCTCGACGCGCGAGGCCGCGGCCGCGGGCGAGGCCGTGCACTGGTGCGTGGCCGACCCCGCCGACGACCGCTGCCTGGCCTCGATGAGCGCCATGCTCGCCGGCCGGGGTGCGCTCACCGCCGAGCTCGGCTGGTGGGCGCACCCCGACGCCCGCGGCCGCGGGGTCGTCACCCGCGCCGCGCGGCTGGCGGCGGCGCACGCCCT
>NZ_BAABIL010000727.1:0-2939 GCF_039542765.1 Kineococcus glutinatus | reverse complement strand
GGCGGCCGCCGCTGGTGCCGGGTTTCGTGCTGGGTTTCGCCGCCGCGGTGGTGCTGGCGAGCACGGGGGTGCTGCCGGCGGGCGTGCTGGCCGGTGCCGAGCGGGTGCAGCACGTGCTGGTGGTGGCGGCGCTGGTGGGGCTGGGCACGCAGATCCGCTGGCAGGTGCTGCGCCGCGCGGGGGGCCGGGCGCTGCTGCTGGGGCTGGGCAGCTGGCTGCTGGTGGCGGGCACGGCGTACGCGGCGCTGCGGCTGCTGGGGAGCTGACCGCGCCGGCCACCCCGTCACCGACCGCGTCGCCCCCGGCGGGGATCAGCCGGCGGGGACGAGGTGTTCGGCGATGCTGGCGGCGAGGGCGTCGACGTCGAGCTCGCCGCGGGCGGCGGCCAGCACGAGCTGCTCGGCCTCGTCGACGTCGTAGGCGATGTCGACGCCGTTGAGCAGGCACAGCACGCGGGTGGCCGACCAGGCCAGGCGCTTGTTGCCGTCGATGAGGCAGTGGTTGCGCACGAGGGAGTGCAGCAGCGCCGCGGCCTTGTGGGCGAAGGTGGGGTAGGCGTCCTGCCCCAGGACGGTGGTGCGGGGGCGGGCGGCGGCCGAGGCGAGCAACCCCGCATCGCGCACGAGCACCCCGGGCACGACGCCCTGCGCGATCTGCACCAGGTCGTCGACGTCGAGCAGGTCGGGGTCGGTGGGCCCTTCGGCCGGTGGCGGGGGAGCTGGGGTCACCGGGCCAGCCGGGCCAGCAGCTCGGCGTCCTCGGTGCGGACCCGGGCGATGGCCTCGCGCAGCCGGGCGGGGCGGTCGGTGACGTAGTCGCTGATCGCGGCGCGGGCGACCTCCTGCATGGAGCGCCCCTCCTGCTCCGCGCGCCGGCGCAGGGCCTCGGTCTCGGCCTCGGTGAGCCGCAGGTTCATCGCCACCCGGCCATGGTAGGCCGCCCGGTACCACAGCGGTACCGCTGTGGTACCGGGCGGCGTGCGCTCACGCCGGTGCCGCGGCCCGTCCCCGCGCCGGCAGCTCCAGGCGCCGGTCGGCGACGGCCGCGGCGAGGTCGTCGTCGTGGGTGACCAGCAGCAGGGCGCAGCCGGCCTCGTCGACCTCCCGCACCAGCACGTCGGTCGTCACCTGCTGCGTCGCGACGTCCAGGCGCGAGGTGGCCTCGTCGGCGAACAGCAGCACCGGCCGGGGCAGCATGGCGCGCACGATCGCGATGCGCTGCAGCTCCCCACCGGACACCTGGTCCGGGCGGCGGCGCAGCATCTCGGGCGCGATGCCCACCTGCTCCAGCAGGGCCGCCAGCCGGGCCCCGGGAACGCCGTGGCGGCGCATCGCGGCCCGCACCGTCACCTCCAGCGGCACGCGCCGCGGGAAGGACAGCCCCGGGTCCTGGTAGAGCTTCTGCACGCGCCCGCCCCGGGTCGCCGCGGCGTGCACGACCGTGCCGGCGTCGACCGGGGTGAGCCGCAGCAGGGCGTTGCCCAGGGTGGTCTTGCCGGCGCCGCTGGGGCCGGTGAAGGCCCAGCGCTCGCCCGGGTGGATCTGCAGCGACAGGTCGCAGAAGAGGTCGCCGGCGCCGTAGGACTTGGTGATGCCGTGTGCGGCGACGAGCGGTGCACCGGTGGCCGCCGGCGCTGCGCCGCGGCGCATCCACGGGAAGTCCCACCGGCTCGGCTCGGCCCCCAGCAGCCGCCGGGTGTACGGGTGCGCGCCGGCGGTGAGGACCTGCCCGGCGGTTCCCGCCTCCACCACGCAGGCCTCGCGCATCACCAGCACGTCGCCGCCGAGCCGGCGCGCCAGCCGCAGGTCGTGGGTGATCGTCAGCAGCAGGCCACCGCCGTCCAGGTGCGCCAGGAGCAGGTCGGCGAGGCGGTCCCGGGCGCGCGGGTCCAGCCCCTTGGACGGCTCGTCCACGATGAGGACCCGCGCGCCGCCGATGGTGGCGGCGGCGTACGCCACGCGCTGGGCCATGCCCCCGGACAGGGTGTGCGGCCACGCCCGCCCTCCGCGACCTGCGCGCGCACCCGCATCGTCGGGTCCAGCGCCAGCGCCGGCTCCTGGGGCAGCAGGGCCAGGTGCCGACCCCACAGCCGCCTGCGGCCGGCGCGGTCGGCCAGGTCGAAGCGCGTGCCGCCGACGCTCATCACCCCCTCGGCGTGCAGCTCGCGCGGCAGGGTGCCCATCAGGGCGTGCGCGAGCACCGATTTGCCCGAGCCGCTCTCGCCCACGACGGTCAGCGCCCGCCCCGGTTCGATGCGCAGGTCGATGACGTCGACGAGGACGTCGGTGCCGTGGCGGACCACGACGCGGGGCGCGGTGAGGGGGGCGTCCGTCCCCCCGGGGGCGTCCCACGGGGCGTCGGCTCTCGTGTCGGTGGTCATCGCTCCTCCTCGGGGGTGCGCAGGCCGAGGAAGCAGACGGTCAGCAGGAACAGCACGGCGATCGGCGCCAGGGACAGCCACGGCGCGACGTCGTAGAACGGGAAGGCGTCGGTGATCATCAGGCCGAGCTCGGCCCGCGGCGGTTGCAGACCCACCTTGATGAACCCCAGCGTCGACATGGCCAGGATCGAGGTCACCATCCCCAGCGAGGCCAGGGTGCCCAGCAGCGGGCGCAGCTCCGGCCACAGGTGGTGGCGCACCACGTGCAGGCGCCCCAGCCGCAGCAGCCCGGCCGCCTCGACGGCGGGCGAGCCCAGCACCAGGCCGCTGCGGGCGCGGACCACGCGGAAGTACTCCACCCACTGCGCCAACGCCAGGCCGAGGTATAGCGCCCAGAGGCTGTCACCGCCGGCCAGCGCGGACACCAGGAGCACCACCAGCAGCGCCGGCACCGCGACGAACGCCTCCGACACCGCCCGCAGCGCCGCGTCGACCCAGCCCCCCGCCCACGCCGCCACGATCCCCGCCACGGTGCCGGCCACGCACGCGCTGGCCACGC
>NZ_BAABIL010000726.1:0-2643 GCF_039542765.1 Kineococcus glutinatus | reverse complement strand
AGGGCCAGCACCAGCTGCCCGCTCGGCCCGACGGCCAGCCGGCCGGCCACCACCGCCCCCAGCGTCTCCCCCAGGGCGGCGGCGGCCGCCACGAGCGCCGCCACCGCCGCCCGCCGCTCGCGCAGCCGCCCCCAGCCGAGCGCCGCAGCGCGCCCTCGCACGTGTCCTCCCGCGGGCCGGGCGGGAGGTTCCCGCGCAGCCCCGGCCACGCTAGCCAGCCCCGGTGGCGGGGCGCTCCCGAGTTTCCGGCCCTCCGCTCGCACCGCGTGCTCGCGCCGCTGGCAGCATGGGGCTGCCGCCGTCGAGACCACGGCGCCGGCGCACCCCGCGGGAGCGAGCAGTGGACCACGAGACGAGGACCAGGGCGCACGACGCGCACGAGGGGGCGCAGCCCCTCACGCGCGACGAGCTGGCGCTGCAGCTGGAGGTCGTCAGCGAGGAGCTGGCCGTCGCCGACGACGAGCTCGCCGCGCAGCAGCGGGAGATCGACGACCTGCTGCGGCGCGAGCAGGCCGCCCGGGCGGGCCTGCGGACGATCGTCGACGCGGTGCCCGTGGCGGTGCTGCACACCGACGCCCACGGCGGCATCGCCGAGGCCAACCGCGCCGCCGCGGCGCTGCTGGGCATCCTGCCCGCGCGGATGCGGCACAAGCCGCTGCAGGTGCTCGTCGTCGCCGAGGACCGCGCCCGCGCCCGCTCCCTCCTCGCCGAGGCGCTGCGCACCGGCACCGCCTCCACCCGGCTGGCCGTGGCCCCCCGCCGCAGCGGGCCCGTCCTCGTCGACGTCACGGCCTCGGCCGTGCCGGACCTGCCGGACCTGCCGGACCTGCCGGACCTGCCCGGCGACGGGGGCACCCGGCTGCAGTGGGTGCTCGTCCCGGTCCCCGCTGCCGGCACGCCCGGTGAGCGCGGTCCCGGGCAGAGCTCGCGCGGTGCGGCGGACGCGCTGCGCGCCATCGCGGCCCTGCACGCGCTGCCCGTCGGCGACCTGAGCACCCACGAGCTCCTCGTGCAGGTCGCCGCCCTCGTGCGCGACGCGGTCCCGCCGGCCGACGGTTGCAGCATCAGCCTGGGCGACCCGGCCGCCCCCGACGACGTCGCCACCGACTCCGCGCTCGCCCAGCACGTCGACGGGGCGCAGTGGCAGGCCGGCGAGGGGCCGTGCGCCACGGCCTGGCGCACGGCGCGCCCGGTGACCTGCGACGACCTGCGCACCCACGCCCGCTGGCCCGCCCTGGCGCGGGCGCTGGCCGGCGGGGAGGCCGTCGCGGCGTCGGCGGTACCCGTCCTGCTCGACGGGGCGGCGGCCGGCTGCCTCAACCTCTACGGCGCCGCACCCGGCGCCTTCGGCGACGAGGCGGACCTCGACCTCGCGCTGCTGTTCGCGGACGCCACCGCCGCCGTGCTGCGCGACGCCCGCCGCACGGACGAGCTGCGCGCCACCGCCACCCAGCTGCAGGAGGCCATGCGCTCGCGCGCGGGCATCGAGCAGGCCAAGGGGCTCGTGGCCGGCTGGCTCGGCTGCGACGTCGCGCAGGCCTTCGAGGTGCTCAGCTCCCTCAGCCAGGACCGCAACGTCAAGCTGCGCGACGTCGCCGGTCTCGTCGTCGCCGACGCCGGCGGTGCGGACGAGGGCCTGCGCGTGCTGCTGGCGCGGCAGCGGGAGCGGCTCAGCTCCCGTCCAGCGCCGCGGCGATCGGCGGGTGCGCCTCCTCCTCCTGCCGCTGGTCCATGACGATCACCGCGCCCGAGGAGGTGCCGGAGGCGGTGACCAGCGCGGTCACCCCGACGGTCACGGTGACCGTGCGGCCGCGGCGGTTGACCGCCGGCACCGACAGCGACACCTCCGCCTCGCCGGCCAGCACCGCCCGCACCGCCGGGCCCACGCGGTGCAGCGGCAGGCCGACGTCGAGGGTGAGCAGGTGCGCGCCGACCGCCTCGTCGGCGCGCACCCCCCACAGGTCCGCCGCCCGCGCGTTCCACACCTGCACCCGCAGGTCCGGGTCCACGACGGCCACCCCCACCCGCAGGCTGGTGAACACGCCCTCCATGTAGAGGTTGAGGGCGCCGACCTCCTCCGTGCGCAGCCGCAGCTCGCGGTTGGAGTCCTGGAGCTCGTCGTTCATCGACTGCAGCTCCACGTTCATCGTCTCCAGCTCCTCGTTGGTGGAGTGCAGCTCCTCGTTGGTGGTCTCCAGCTCCTCCACCGTGGACTGCAGCTCCTCGTTGGTGGTCTCCAGCTCCTCGTTGGTGGACTGCAGCTCCTCGTTGGCGGTCTCCAGCTGCCGGTGGGCCTCCTCCAGCTCCTCCTGCAGCTGGTGGGAGCGGCTGACGTCGGTGAAGACGACCGCCGTGCCCAGCGCCAGGCCCTGCGCCGAGTGCAGCGGCACCACCTGCACGTCGAACCACCGGCTCTCGCCCCGCAGGCGCGACCACCGCACGTCGCGGATCCACACCGTCCGCCGCTGGGCGTGGGCCTCCTCCACCGCCGAGCGCAGCTCCACCGGCCGGTAGGACACCTCCAGGTCCTGGAAGGGGCGCCCGACGTCCCCGGCACCCAGGGCGAAGAGGTGGTCGGCGCGGTGGTTGGTCAGCGCCACCCGCCCCTCGCCGTCCAGCACGAGCTGCGCCAGCGGGCTGGCG
>NZ_BAABIL010000725.1:0-3745 GCF_039542765.1 Kineococcus glutinatus | reverse complement strand
GTGCTGGCGATGCGGCAGCTCGCGCCCCGCGACGACGGGTTCCGCCTCACCGCCGTCGCGCAGCTGCCGTACGAGGGTGGGGAGCTGCTGCGGCTGGACGACCCCGCGCGCCGGGTGGACGCGGACGGCGTGCAGCTCTACGAGCGCGACGGCACCCGGTTCCTGCACCCGGTGGGCACGGCGCAGTACGCGCTGGCGGCGCTGGCCGGCTACCACCGCACCGGTGACGGGGAGTACCTGCGGCGGGCCCGGGCGAACGCCGAGGCGCTGCTGGGGACCGCGCGCACCCACGAGGACGCGATCTTCTTCCCCTACCCGTTCGACTTCCCCCTCGGTGACGAGGTGGACAACACGATCCACGCCCCGTGGTACTCGGGGATGGCGCAGGGACAGGCCCTGTCGCTGTTCGTCCGGTTGTGGGAGGTCGACCACGACCAGCGGTGGCGCACGGCCGCCGACCGCACGTTCCGCTCCTTCGAGGTGGAGCGCGGGCCGGGGCACCCGTGGGTCACCCTCACCGACGACGAGCGGCACGTGTGGTTCGAGGAGTACGCGGGCGACACCGAGCCGCTGCTGGTGCTCAACGGGCACAACTTCGCGCTGTACGGCCTGTACGACTACCACCGGGTCACCGGTTCCGAGGACGCCGCCCGGCTGTTCAGCGAGGGGGCCACCACGGTCCGGGACGAGCTCGCCGGTTTCCGGGTCCCCGGCGGGGTGTCCTACTACTGCCTGCAGCTGCCGGGCTGCCGGCGCCCCCTGTGGCAGAACCCGAAGTACCACGCGATCCACGCCGAGCAGCTGGCGGCGCTGGCCGACATCACCGACGACCCCTGGTTCGCCGAGCGCGCGGCGGAGTTCCGCGCCGACCACTCCTGACGCGCCCCGCCGACGGCCGACGCGCCGCCCCCGGCGCTGCGCGGCGGCTACGCCTCTCCGGTCGCCGCCACCAGGTCCTCGACCTCCGTGGTGGCGGCGGCCAGGACGCCGATGCGCGCGGCCTCCGCCTCGTGCCCGGGGAGCAGACCGGAGATCGCGTCGCGCACGAGCAGGACGCGCAGGTCGCGCTCGCTGGCGCCGTAGGCGGTGGCGCGCGGGCAGTTGGGGAAGTTGCACCCGGCCAGCACGACGGTGGTGACGTCCAGCGCCCGCAGGTGCTCCTCGAGGCGGGTGCGGTGGAAGGCGCCCCAGCGGGGTTTCCACATCGCCCACTCCCGCGGGCCCAGCTGCTGGAACTCCCCCGCCAGCAGCCGCTGCGGGTCGAGGGCGGGCGCCCCGGCGGGCAGCAGGTCGGCGACGATCTGCGAACCCGGTGATCCCGGCCGCACGACGGGGGCCCCGGCGGCGAGCAGGGTGCGCCGGGGCAGGTCGACGTCGTCGCCGTCGTAGAGGCGCACGACGTGCACGACGGGGCGGCCGGCGCGGCGGAAGGCGCGCAGCAACCGGACGAGGGCGGGCACGACCTCGCTGGTGCCCGGCACGGGGCTGGCGCCGCCGTCGGCGAAGTCGACCTGGACGTCGACCAGCACCAGCGCCGAGCGCTCCGGCTCCGGTGCGACGTGCGGGTCGGCGCCGGCGAACCGGCCGCGTGCGGGGGTGCTCACGAACCGCCGCCCTGCTGCGCGACCGGCGCCGGCGGGTCGTCGTGCAGGTGCAGGCGCACCGCGACGAGCGCCACGTCGTCCTCCGGCACCGCCGGCCGCAGCCGTTCCAGCACCCCGTCGCAGAGCTCCTCCAGGCCGGCGCCGGCGAGGTCGGACAGCGCCGCGCGCAGCACCCCGATGCCCTCGTCGATGGACTGCCCGCGCCGCTCGACGAGCCCGTCGGTGTACAGCAGCACCGTGGCGCCCCGGGCCAGCTCGGTGGTGCGCTCGGTGCGCTCGGCGTCGGCGGCGAAACCCAGCAGCAGGTCGGCCTCCGGGGCCGCCAGCTCCTCCACCCGGCCGCCCGGGTGCAGGACGAGGGGCGGCGGGTGGCCCGCGCTGGACCAGCGCAGCCGGGTGGTCCCGTCGCGGCGCATCGCCTCGTCCTGCTCCAGCCGCGCCACGACGACCGTGGCGGTGGTGCCGACGGCCAGCCCCTCCACGGCCCGGTCCAGGCGCTGCAGGACGTCGGCGGGTCCTTCCTCGCTGGTGAAGGCGATGCCGCGCAGCAGGCTGCGCAGCTGCCCCATCGCGGCGGCGGCGGCGGTGTCGTGCCCGACGACGTCGCCGATGACGAGGACGGTGGCCCCGTCGGGCTGCAGGAACGAGTCGTACCAGTCGCCGCCCACCTGCGCGGCCTGCGCGGCCGGTTCGTAGCGGACGGCGACCTGCAGGTGGCCGGGTTCGGGCGGGGCGGTGAGCAGGCTGCGCTGCAGCTCCTCGGCGAGCTCGCGCTGCTGGGCGTAGAGCCGCGCGTTGTCCAGGGCCAGGCCGGCGCGGGTGGCCACCTCCCGCAGCGTGACGAGGTCGTCGTCGCGGATCGCGCCGCGCTGGCGCCCGGTGAAGGCGGTGAGCAGGCCCACGGTGCGGTCGCGGCCCCGCAGCGGCAGGATCGCCGCGGAGTGCGGGGCCAGCGTGCGCAGCAGCTCGCGCACCTCGCCGGGGATCAGGACCCGCGCGACGGCCTCCTCGGCGCTGCCCAGGATGAGGGCGGGCTGCCCGGTGCGCAGCACCTGGGCGAGGTAGGAGTCGTCGGTGAGGGCGTCCAGGCGCAGCTCGGCGTAGCGGGCCACGAGGGGGCGCGCGGCCTCCTCGGCGTGCCACCAGCCGACGTCGCGCAGCCGGCCGTCCTCGTCGACGAGCGTGATGACGCACCAGTCGGCGAGCGCGGGCAGGATGCGCTGGGCGAGGCGGCCCACGGCGTCCTCCGCGTCGAGGGTCGCGGCCAGCTCGGCGCTGACGTCGGAGAGCAGGGTGAGCCGCCGCGCCGCCGCCTCGGCGGCCAGCCGGGCCGCGCGGCGCTCGGTGACGTCCTGGAAGTACACCGACAGCCCGTCGGGGTCGGGCCAGGCCCGCACCTCGTACCAGGCGTCCAGCGGCGGCGGGTAGTACGCCTCGAAGGTGACGACGTCCCCGGATCCGGCGGCGTGGCGGTAGTGCGTCTCGAAGGGGCTGCCGACGGCGGCGGGGAACAGCCCCCAGATGCTGCTGCCGAGCAGCTCCTCGCGCCCGAACCCCAGCAGCCGCTCGGCCTGGGCGTTGACGTAGCTGAACCGCCAGTCGCGGTCGAGGGAGAAGAACGCCTCGTGCATCGACTCCAGGACCCGCACCACGCGCGCCTGGGAGTCCTTCGTCCCGGTCGTGTCGTAGGCGACGCCGAGGACGCGCCCGCCGCGGCCGGGCGCCTCGGGCAGCGCCCGGCCGCGGGCCGTCACCCAGCGGACGTCCCCGGCCGGGCGCACGACGCGGTACTCCATCTCGAAGGGCCCGCCGGTCTCGACGGCGGCCTGCAGCTCCTCGCCGACGCGGGGCAGGTCGTCCGGGTGCACCCGCGCCTCGAAAGCGGCGATGGTCCGGTCGAAGGTCTGCTCGTCGTAGCCGAACAGCTCCAGCAGCCGCGCGTCCCAGGTGAGCTCGCCGGTGCGCAGGTCCCAGTCGAAACCGCCGACCCCGGCCGCGTCGACGGCCAGCGCCCAGCGCAGCCGGTCGTCCTCGGCCTGCAGCGCCAGCGCGGACAGCTCCAGCTCGGCCTGCGCCGAGGTGGCGATCTGCTCCAGCAGCGCGACGTCGGCCTCCGTCCACGCCCGCGCCGCGGTGTCGGC
>NZ_BAABIL010000724.1:0-2810 GCF_039542765.1 Kineococcus glutinatus | reverse complement strand
CCGCCGACGCGCCCGCCGCCACCGCCTCCGCCCGCCCCGCGTCAGCCGCGGCCGCTCAGGCGTCCTCGCCGCCGGGCCACATCACCGGTCGCAGCTCCACCACGCTGCCCGGCCCCGTGAACCGCGCGGCCAGCTCCTCCGCGCGCTCCCGCGTCGCGCAGTCCACGAGGAAGAGGCCCGCCAGGTGCTCCTTGGCCTCCGCGTACGGCCCGTCGGTGGCCAGGTGGCCCTGCGGCGTCCACGCGTACAGCGTCGCCGCCGCCGGGTCGCCCAGCGCCTCCGCCGCCACGAACTCCCCCGAGGCGGTGATCTCCGCGAGGAGCGCGTCGAACTCCCGGGACATCTCCTCGTGCTGCTCCGGCGGCAGCACGCGCCCCTCCGGCGTGTACCGCTCCGCCGGGTGCCCCCACGGGTCCGGGTTGCTGTGGATCAGGATCACGTACTTCACGGCTACCTCCTCGGCGCCAGCATGGCCCCCTGCGGGCCCCGGCACGAGGGACGTCGGAGCCGCGCCGCCGTCCTCGACACCCGCCGCACATCCCGCCGCCCTCCGGTCGCCGGGGGCCGCCACCACCGGCAGGCTCGGTCCCGTGAACCGCATCGGGACCAGCGAGCTGCACGTCACCCCCCTCTGCCTCGGGGCCAACCCCTTCGGCTGGACGGCCGACGAGGCCACCTCCCACGCCGTGCTCGACGCCTACGTCGGCGGCGGCGGCAACTTCGTCGACACCGCCGACGTCTACGGCCGCCGGCCCGGCGGCGAGCGCGGCGAGGCGTCGGAGGAGATCATCGGCTCCTGGTTCGAGCGCAGCGGCCGCCGCGACGACGTCGTCCTCGCCACCAAGGTCGGCAAGCTGCCCGGCGCCGAGGGGCTGTCGGCCGCGACGATCCGCCGGGCCTGCGACGCCTCGCTGCGGCGGCTGCGGACCGACCGCATCGACCTCTACTGGGCCCACGCCGACGACCCGGACACCCCGCTGGAGGAGACCCTCGGCGCCTTCGACGAGCTCGTCACCGCCGGCAAGGTCCGCCACGTCGCGGCCTCCATCTACGACGCCCCCCGCCTGGAGGCGGCGCTCGGGGTGTCCCGCCGCGAGGGCTTCACCCCCTACGTCGCCCTGCAGAACCACTACAACCTGCTGGAGCGCTCCGGCTACGAGGGCCGCACCGCCGACGTCGTCGCCGCCGAGGGCCTCTCCGCCGTGCCGTACTTCGCCCTCGCGATGGGCTTCCTCACCGGCAAGTACCGCCCCGGCACCGCCGTGGACAGCGTCCGCAGCGCCAGCGCCTCCCGGTACCTGGAGGACCCCCGCGGGCTGCGCGTCCTCGCCGCCCTCGACGACGTGGCCGCCGCCCACGCGGTACCCGTCACCGCCGTGTCGCTGGCCTGGCTGGCCGCCCAGGAGACCGTCGCCGCGCCCATCGCCAGCGCCCGCACCCCCGAGCAGGTCCCCGACCTCCTCGCCGCCGTCGAGCTGGAGCTCACGGGCGAGGAGCTGGCGCACCTGACGGCGGCGTCGAGCTGACCCACGCGGCGGGGACCACGGCATCGTCCGGGGCATCGGTCGGGGCGACCGCCGGAGCATCGGCCGGGGCACCCGCCGGGGCATCGGTCGGGGCGACCGCCGGGGCGACCGCCGGGGCACCGGCCCCGGCCGCCGCCGCTTCCACGTGCGCCGCGCCCGCCTCCCGCACGTAGCGGTACACCGTCGCCACCACCGCCGCCGCCGGCACCGCCAGGAAGCTGCCCGCGATCCCCCGCAGCGAGCCCCCCGCGGCCACCACCAGCAGCACCACCGCCGGGTGCAGCGACAGCACCCGCCCCACCAGGTAGGGCTGGAACACGTTGCTGTCCAGCTGCTGCACCACCAGCACCAGCGCGATGACCAGCAGCATCCGCGTGCCGCCGTGCGCCACCAGCGCCACCAGCGCCGCCAGCACCCCCGTGGCCACCGCCCCCACGATCGGCAGGAACCCGCCGAAGAACACCAGCACCGCCAGCGGCAGCGCGAACGGCACGTCCAGCAGCGCCAGCCCCACCCCGATGCAGACCGCGTCCAGCAGCGCCACCACCGCCTGGGAGCGGATGTAGCCGCCCAGCGCCGCCCACGTGCGGGCCAGCAGCTCCGGCAGGTGCCCTCCCGCGCGGGTGCCCACCTGCGCCGCCAGCCACGGGGCGAAGCGCGGCCCGTCCTTGAGGAAGAGGAAGCACAGCACCAGGGCCAGCAGCGCCGTCAGGATGCCGCCGCCGATGCTGGACAAGCTCCCCAGCAGCGCGATCGCCGCGTCCTGCACACCCTCCTGCAGGCGCACCAGCAGGGTGTCGGCCGTCCGCGTCAGCTGGTCGGTGTCCACCGCGAAGGGCAGCTGCTCCAGCGGCCCCAGCGGCGGGTCGTTCACGACGCGCTGGACCGTCGCCAGCCCCCCGCCCACCTGCCCGGCCAGCTGCTGCACCTGCCCCGTCATCCGGGGCACCAGCACCGCCACCAGCCCGGCGAGCAGACCCAGCGTGCCCAGCACCGCCACGGCCGCCGCCACGGCGTCCGGCAGCACGGTGCGCATCCACCGCACCGGCGGCCACAGCAGGGTCGCCAGCAGCAGCGCCACCGCCGCGGGCAGCACCACGCTCCACAGCTGGACGACGACCCAGGTCAGCAGGGCCAGGCCCGCGGCGATGACGAGCAGCCGCAGGCTCCACGTCGCCACCCGCGCCACGGCGCGGTCCAGCAGGCCGTCACCGGCAGGCGTCCACAGCCCCGGCACCACCGCGGCACGGGACGGGGGCGCCGGGTGCGGCGCGGGCGGGCCGC
>NZ_BAABIL010000723.1:0-730 GCF_039542765.1 Kineococcus glutinatus | reverse complement strand
TACTGCCGCATCGGGGAGCGCTCCAGCCACACCTGGTTCGTGCTCACCCACCTGCTCGGCTTCGGCAAGGTCCGCAACTACGACGGCTCGTGGACGGAGTGGGGCAACTCCGTGCGGGTGCCCATCGCGGTGGGCGAGGAGCCCGGCACGGCGCCGGGGAAGGGGAGCAACTGATGGTGAACCTCACCGGGCCCGACACCGACGGCCTGCCGCCGAAGCTCGCGGAGATCGTGGAGGAGTTCCACGCCGTCTCCGAGCGGGACCGGCTGAAGCTGCTGCTGGAGTACTCCGACGGGCTGCCGGCGCTGCCGCCGCACCTGGAGGGGCACCCGGAGCTGATGGAGCAGGTGGAGGAGTGCCAGTCCCCCGTCTTCGTCGCCGTCGAGCTCGACGGCGACGACCGGGCGCACCTGCACTTCTCCGCACCGGCGGAGGCGCCGACCACCCGCGGTTTCGCCGGCGTGCTGCGCGAGGGCCTGCAGGGCATGAGCAGCTCCGAGGTCCTGGACGTCCCCGACGACTTCTGCGCCCGCTTGGGCCTGGTGCAGGCGATCAGCCCGCTGCGGCTGCGCGGCATGACGGGGATGCTCGGCCGCGTCAAGCGGCAGGTGCGCGCCTCCAACGCCGCGACGGCGGCCTCGCAGGGGCGCTGACCGCGCGCCCCGACCCACCGGCCCAGCGCCTGCCCGCCGACACCGGGGACGTCGAGGTCGTCGAGGGCATCACCTAC
>NZ_BAABIL010000722.1:0-3419 GCF_039542765.1 Kineococcus glutinatus | reverse complement strand
TGCCCACCCGCGGCACCGACGGCCGACCGGCCGTCCTCGTGCTGCTGCTCGACGTCACGCGCCGCCGCGCCGCCGAGGCCGCCCGCGACGAGCTGTCGGCGGACCTGCGGCGGGTGCAGCGCGCCCAGCAGTTCCTGCTGCGCGCCTCCGACGTCCTCGCCGCCGCCGGCGGCTACGAGGAGACCCTGGACCGCCTCTGCCGCCTGTCCGTGCCCACCCTCGGCGACCTGTGCCTCATCGACGTCGTCGAGCGCCGCCGGCTGCGCCGGGTGGCCGCCGTCGCCGCCGACCCGGCCCGCCAGCCGCTGGCCGACGAGCTGCGCACCCGCTACGGCCTGCTGCCCGGCAGCCACCACCCCGCGCTGGAGGCCATGCGCAGCGGCACCCGCTGGGAGCCGGAGGTCGACGAGGCCTGGATCCGCGGGCAGGCCCGCGACGAGCGGCACGCCGAGCTGCACCGGCAGCTGGGCACCAGCGGGTTCGTCGCCGTCCCCCTGCTCGCCGGGGGCGAGGTCCTCGGCACCCTCACGGTGCTGTCCACCGCCGGGCGCCGCTTCGGGCCCGACGACGTCGCCCTCGTCGAGGCCCTCGCCGGGCGCGTCGCGCTCGTCGTCGCCAAGGAACGCCGCTACGAGCGCGAGCACCGCATCGCCGAGGTCCTGCAGCGCAGCATGCTCACCCGGCTGCCGGTGCTGCCCGGCCTGGAGCTCGCCGCCCGCTACGTCCCCGCCCGCGAGGACACCCACGTCGGCGGCGACTGGCACGACGCCTTCGCCTTCCCCGGGGAGGACCCCGTCGTCGTCATCGGCGACGTCGTCGGCCACGACGTGGACGCCGCCGCCCAGATGGGGCAGCTGCGCAACGCCCTGCGCGGCCTGGCCTACGGGCGCCGCCGCCCCGCCGCCGTCCTGGAGGCCCTCGACGCCCTCGTCAGCGGCCTCGCCGTCACCGAGCTCGCCTCCGTCGTGTACGCCGCCCTCGCCCCCGTCGCCGGCGGCCGGGAGCTGCGCTGGTCCAACGCCGGGCACCTGCCGCCGCTGCTGCTGCCGGCCGGCCGCCCCGGCGCCGCCCGCTTCCTCGACCCCGAGCCGGACCCCTTCGTCGGCGTGTCCGCGTTCGGCCGGCGCCGCGAGCACCGCGCCGTGCTGCCGGCGGGCAGCACCCTGCTGCTGTACACCGACGGGCTCGTGGAGAGCCGCGACTCCCAGCTCGAACGGGGCCTGGAGGAGCTGCGCGACCTCGCGGTCCGCTCCGCGGCGCTGCCGCTGCCCGCGCTGTGCGACGCCCTGCTCGAGGACCTGGGGCGCGGGGCGGAGGACGACGTGGCGCTGCTGGCGGTGCGGGTGCTCAGCGGCTGAGCGGCGGCTCCTCCCGCGCCGGTGCGCCGCCGGGCGCCCCGCTCAGCTCCCCGCCGGGTGCCAGCGCCTCCCGCAGCCACGCCTCCACCCCCGCCACGTGCACCGTCGCCCACGAGCGCGCCACGTCCGGCTGGCGGGTGGCGATCGCGTCGACGATCGCTCGGTGCTCGTCCATCGTGCGGCGCACCGCGCCCGTCTGCGTCAGCGCCCGCCACACCCGGGCGCGGTGCGTGGGCCCGGACAGGCTCTCCAGCAGGGAGTGCAGCACCCGGTTGCCGGAGCCCTCCGCGATGCGCCGGTGCAGCTCCAGGTCCCACGCGACCAGCTCGTCCGGGGAGGCGCCCGCCGGCAGGGACTCCAGGTGCCGGCGCAGCTCCGCGACGGCCTCCTCGGGCATCGCCGCGGCGGCCATCGCGGTGGCGGCCGGCTCGAGGATGCGCCGCACCTCCAGGAACTGCAGCACCGTGTCGTCGCGGTGCAGGTCCACCACGAACTCCAGCGCGCTGAGCAGCCGCTCCGGCTGCAGGCTCGTGACGTAGGTGCCGTCGCCCTGGCGGACGTCGAGGACGTGGATGAGGGCCAGGGCGCGCACCGCCTCGCGCAGGGAGCTGCGGGACAGGCCGAGGCGCTCGGCGAGGTCGGGCTCGCGGGGGAGCCGGTCGCCGGGGCGCAGCTCGCCGCGGACGATCATCTCCTTGATCTTCGTGATCGCCTCGTCGGTGACCGCCACGCCACGCCCCTTCCCGTCGGGTGAGGCTACCGGGCGGGCCCGTCCCTGCGCGTGGCCTCCCGCCGCGCCCATCTCCGGGTTCAGGCGGTTCGGGTGGCCTCCCGCCGCGCCCATCTCCGGGTTCGGGCGGTTCGGGGGCCACCGTCGAGCGCCGGAATCCGGAGACGGGCGCGGCAGGGCGGTCAGAACCCCGCGACGGCGTGCGGCACGTAGGGCGCCTCCAGCTCGGCGACCTCCTCCTCGGACAGCTCCAGCTCCAGCGCCGCCACCGCGTCGTCCAGGTGGTGCGGCTTCGTCGCCCCCACGATCGGCGCCGTCACCACCGGGTTGCGCGCCACCCACGCCAGCGCCACCTGCGCCCGCGGCACCCCGCGCCGCCCGGCGACCCGCGCCACCGCCTCCACGACGGCGCGGTCCGATTCCGCGTACAGCGACCGGCCGAACTCGTCGGTCTTCGTGCGCTCCGTCTCCGCGTCCCAGTCGCGCGTCAGCCGGCCCCGGGCCAGCGGGCTCCACGGGATGACGCCGACGCCCTCGTCCGCGCACAGCGGCAGCATCTCCCGCTCCTCCTCCCGGTAGAGCAGGTTGTAGTGGTCCTGCATCGTGACGAACCGCGCCCAGCCGTTGCGCTCCTGCAGGTGCAGCGCCTTGGCGAACTGCCACGCCCACATGCTGGAGGCGCCGACGTAGCGCGCCTTGCCCGCCCGGACGACGTCGTCCAGCGCCTGCAGCGTCTCCTCGACCGGTGTCGTCGGGTCCCAGCGGTGGATCTGGTACAGGTCGACGTGGTCGGTGCCCAGCCGGCGCAGCGACTCGTCGATCTGCGTGAGGATCGCGTGGCGCGACAGCCCCGCCCCGTTCGGGCCCGGCCGCATCCGGCCGTGGACCTTCGTGGCGATCACCACCTCGTCGCGGCGCACGGCCCCCAGCAGGACGCGGCCGAGGATCTCCTCGCTGGAGCCGAGGGAGTACACGTTCGCGGTGTCGAAGAACGTCACGCCCAGGTCGAGCGCCTTGTGCAGGAACGGGGCGGCCTCGTCCTCCGGCAGCGTCCACGGGTGGGTGCCGCGGGCGGGGTCGCCGTAGCTCATGCACCCCAGGCAGAGGCGGGACACTTCGAGACCGGTGCTGCCGAGCTTGACGTAGTCCATGCCGCGCAGCCTCCCCGGTGCCCGGCGGAGCCGCCACCGCGTGGTCGCCCGTGGTCGCCCATCTCCGGGTCCGGGCGGTTCCGGGGCCGCCGCCGGGCGCCCGGACCCGGAGACGGGCGCGCCGGGGAGAACCTGCCCGTGCAGGTGCTCGTCGACGGGCGCGCGGGCGCCGAGGCGTGG
>NZ_BAABIL010000721.1:0-2308 GCF_039542765.1 Kineococcus glutinatus | reverse complement strand
GGTGTAGCCGAGGGCGAAGAGGGAGTAGATGGCGCCGACGACCAGACCGGTGAAGGTCAGGTCGAGGAACGTCGAGAAGCTCACGGGGTACCTCTGCGGGTCCGGGCGGCGAGGTGCCCGGCGGGACCGGGCACCTCGCGGCGGTGTGGGGGCTGGCGGACCGTCAGGAGGTCGGGATCTCCTGGTCGGTCACGATCTTGCCGCCCTCGACCTTGTACGCCCAGACCGAGATCTCGCTCGGCTCGCCCTTGTCGTCGAAGGTCAGCTGCTTGGTCACGCCGGCGTCGTCGTAGGAGCCGACGTACTCCAGCAGCGACTCGCGGTCGGTGTTCCCCGCGGCGATGCCGTCGAGCAGGATGTTCGCGGCGTCGTAGCCCTCCGCGGAGTACGTCGCGGGCGCGACGCTGAACTTCGCGGTGTAGTCCTCCACGAAGGTGCCCTCGGCCTCCTCCGGCGGCAGGCAGGGGCAGGTGAGGATCGCGCCCTCGGCGGCCGCACCGGCGGCGGTGATGAGGCCCTCGTCCTTGGCGCCGTCGTCGGAGACGAAGGTGGTGGTCAGGCCCGCGTCGCGCATCTGCTTCAGGAGGAGGCCGGCCTCGGCGTAGTAGCCGCCGAAGAACACCGCGTCCGCGCCCGAGGCCCGGATCTTGGAGACCGTGGCGGAGAAGTCCGTCTGCTTCTGCTGGACGGTGTCGTTGTCCACGACGGCGGCGCCCAGGCTCTCGCGGACGATGTCGGCCAGGCCCTTGCCGTACTCGGAGGCGTCGTCGACGACGAAGACCTTCTGGGCCTGGAGGACGTCCTGGATGTACGTCGCCGCGGCCGGGCCCTGCGTGTTGTCGTTGCCCAGGACGCGGAAGAACGTCTTCCAGCCGGACTCCGACAGCGCCGGGTTCGTCGCCGAGGGCGTGATGTGCACCAGGCCGGCCTCCGCGAACAGCGGGTCGGCGACCTTGGACTCGCCGGAGAAGGCCGGGCCGACGAGACCGAGCACCGACTCGTCACCGATGGCCTGCGTCGCCAGGCCGGGCGCCTGGTCCGGGGAGCCGGCGCTGTCGTAGTCCTGCAGCTCGACCTGGCAGTCGGCGTTGGCCTCGTTGTGCTCCTCCACCGCCAGCTCGACACCGTTGCGGATGTTGATGCCGAGGTTCGCCGCGTCGCCGGTCAGGGCGCCGAAGAAGCCGATCTTGAGTCCCTCGCAGCCGCCCCCGCCGCTCGCGCTGCTGCTGCTGGCGGTGTCGTCGCTGCCGCCGGTCGTACCGCCGCACGCGGTGAGCACGAGGGCGGCCGCGGCCACCGGGGTGAGGAACTTGAGGGTGGGACGCACGGAGGTCCTCCTGGGGCGGTGTGGCCGGGACCGCGCGACGGGCCCGGGACCCCGCCACGGGGGCGGAGTCGTCATGACAGTAGTCAGATTGCCGACCGTGCAGGCATGACCGGCGCACGATTGACCTGCCTGTTACACACCTGTTGCCATCTCAGCCCTTGGCGGGCTCGCCCGCGTTGATGACCGTGGTCGCGACCTCGCGCATGGTGAGGCGCTTGTCCATCGACGTCTTCTGGATCCAGCGGAACGCCTCGGGCTCCGTCATGCCGAACTGCGTCTGCAGCTTCGACTTGGCCCGGTCCACGAGCTTGCGCGTCTCGAAGCGGTCGGCGAGGTCGGCGACCTCCTCCTCCAGCGCCACGATCTGCTGGTGGCGGCTGACGGCGATCTCCACCGCCGGCAGCAGGTCCGCCGCGGTGAACGGCTTGACGACGTAGGCCATCGCGCCGGCGTCGCGGGCGCGCTCGACGAGCTCGGCCTGGGAGAAGGCGGTCAGCAGCACCACGGGGGCGATGCGCGCCTTGATGATCCGCTCGGCGGCGGAGATGCCGTCGAGGACGGGCATCTTGATGTCCATCACGACGAGATCGGGCTTGTGCTCCTCGGCGAGCTGCACGGCGGCCTCGCCGTCGCCGGCCTGGCCCACCACGTCGAAGCCCGCTTCGGTGAGCATCTCGACCACGTCGAGGCGGATGATGGCCTCGTCCTCGGCCACGACCACGCGGCGGGCAGGGGTCGAGGGGGCGTCGGGTGCGTTGGTCACGTCGGGCATCCTAGACGGGCCCGCCCGCCCCGCGGCGGTACCGCCGCCCGGCTGGCCCACCGGGGGTGTTCGCTAAGGTGGCCGGTGCCCGCGCCCCGGTAGCCCAACCGGCAGAGGCAATCGACTCAAACTCGATCCAGTGTGGGTTCGAATCCCACCCGGGGCACCAGCCGCAGGAGGCGCCCGCGACGCGGCGGACGCCGACGAGGAGCGGCGCC
>NZ_BAABIL010000720.1:0-787 GCF_039542765.1 Kineococcus glutinatus | reverse complement strand
GTGGGCACGGCGCGGGAGACGGCCGCGAAGGACTCCAGGACGAGGTCGTGGCGGGCGCGCAGGTGGGCCTGCTCGTGGGCGAGGACGGCGCGCACCTGCGCGGGGTCCAGGACCCGCAGCGCGCCGTCGCTGACGACGACGCGCGGGGAGCGCCCGGGCAGGCAGTACGCGAAGGGCAGCGCGCCGTCGAGGACGCGCAGGGTGCCGGCGTCGACCTCGCCGTGCAGCTGCCCGTCGAGGGCGGCGCGCTGCTCGGCGCGGTCGAGCAGGTCGACGAGCAGCAGGTGGCGGGCGCGGCGGTGGCGGGAGCGGCGCGTGACGGCGACGAGGGCCAGCAGCAGCCGCACGACGATGAGCGCGGCGACCGCCAGCGCCGCACCGAGCGCCTCGGTGGCGCCGACGGTGCCGGAGCCCTCGGCGCGCACGACCTCCTCGGGGCCGACGAGGACGACGCCGATGGCGGAGAGCACCGAGGCCAGGGTGACGGCCTGCCAGAGCACGACGGCGGCGCGCGGTTCCCGGGCGGTCCAGCGGGCGCGGGCCAGGACGCCGGGCACGACGAGGGACAGGCCCAGGCCGAGGGCGCCGAGCAGGAACGCGGTCACGCCCGCGCCGGTCCCGGCGGTGATCCGCGCGTCAGGGGGCGCCCTGGCCGCCGACCCGGTCGAGGGCGGCGCGCAGGGCGGCCGCCCCCTCGGGGCCGACCCGGCCGACGAAGTGGACGAGGGCGGCGTCGCGGCTGGCGCCGTCGGTGGCGCCCAGGGCCTCCAGCATCAGGGCGGCCGTC
>NZ_BAABIL010000719.1:0-1893 GCF_039542765.1 Kineococcus glutinatus | reverse complement strand
ACCGGGCCCTGCTCGCCGCGCTGCGCGGGGACGTCGCCGCCCTCGTCGACCGGCGTGCCGCGCCGCGCCAGCTGCTGGTGCTGGCGGGGCTGCCGCTGCGCGGTCCCGGCAAGCCCGACCGGCGCGCGCTGCGCGAGCTGGCCGGCGTGGAGGGGGCGGGCACCACGCACGCCGGTTGAACGTTGTCCGACCGTCCGACACCGCCCCGCCGCAGCGGGGCGCCGCCCGAGGAGGTGCCAGCCGGCATGTTGCGCGTGCTGCCCGTCGTCATCCAGCTCGCCCTGCTCGTCTACTGCCTGGTGGACTGCGCGCAGGCGCGCGAGGTGCGCAACCTGCCCCGCTGGGCGTGGCTGCTGCTGATCGTCCTGGTGCCCGTGGCGGGCCCGCTGGCCTACCTGCTGGCGGGCCGTCCCCAGCGCCGCCCGCACCTGCCGCACCGACCCGCCGGTGGTGCGCGCCCGGCACCGCGCGGGCCGGACGACGACCCGGACTTCCTCCGCGACCTCGACCGGCGCCGGCGTCCCGGCGGCACGGGCCCGGACGCGGCGGGCCCGGACGGCGGCAAGGGTCCCGACGCGACGACCTGAGCGGGTGGTTCCGGGCCCGGCGGCTCCACCCCCACCGGGTGTTCCACCGCGGTTCACCCGACGCCACCTCGGTGTTCACCTCCCGGACACCACCGGCTCGTGACGCTGCACCACGTGCGCGTCGCCGTCGTCACCGAGTCCTTCCTGCCGCAGGTCAACGGGGTCACGAACTCCGTCCTGCGGGTCCTCGACCACCTGGACGACACCGGCCACGAGGCCGTGGTCGTCGCGCCCGGGCCGGGACCGGCGTCGTACGGGCGCACCCCCGTCGTGCGGGTGCCGTCCAGCCCGCTGCCGCTCTACGCGGAGCAGCGCCTGGCGTGGCCCGGCCCGGAGCTGTCCCGCGCGCTGCGCGCCTTCCGCCCCGACGTCGTCCACCTGGCCGCCCCGGCCGTGCTCGGCGCGCAGGCCGCACCCCCGGCCCGCGCCCTGGGCGTCCCCGTCGTCGCGGTCTACCAGACCGACCTGCCCGGGTACGCCGCGCGTTACCGGGTGCCCGCCCTCTCCCGCGCCGCCTGGTCCTGGGTGCGCCGGGTGCACGCCCCCGCCGCCCGCACGCTGGCCCCCAGCCGGCACGCCTGCGAGCAGCTGCGCACCCACGGCGTGCACCGCGTCAGCCGCTGGCCGCACGGCGTGGACCCGTACCGGTTCTCCCCCGGGCACCGCGACGACGACCTGCACCGCCGGCTCGCCCCGCAGGGGGAGGTCCTCGTCGGCTACGTCGGCCGGCTCGCCCCGGAGAAGGAGCTCGGCCTGCTCGCCGCGGTGCAGCGGCTGCCCGGCGTCCGGCTCGTCATCGCCGGTGACGGCCCGCAGCGCGCGGCGCTGCGCAGGCAGCTGCCGCGGGCGCGCTTCCTTGGGATGCTGGGCGGGCAGGAGCTGTCCGCCCTGTTCGCCTCGCTGGACGTGTTCGTGCACACCGGCCGCCACGAGACGTTCTGCCAGGCCGCGCTGGAGGCCCTCGCCAGCGGCGTGCCGGTGGTCGCGCCCGCCGCGGGAGGGCTGCTGGACCTCGTCGAGCCGGGCGTCAACGGCGAGCTGTTCGCGCCGGGGGCGGCCGGGGAGGTCCGCCGGCTCGTGCAGGAGCTGGCGGAGGACCCGGTGCGGCGCCGGCGCATGGCCGCCGCCGCCCGGGCGTCGGTCGCGGGGCGGGGCTGGGGGGCCATCGGCGACGAGCTGCTGCGGACCTACCGCAGCGTGCTGTCCTGACCCACCCCCGGCGCGGGTCCCGGCACCACGGGTCGCGGCGACGGGGCCCGACGACCGTCCTCAAGGCGGTGCCCGCGCCGGCCGAGACGGGGACGTG
>NZ_BAABIL010000718.1:0-1086 GCF_039542765.1 Kineococcus glutinatus | reverse complement strand
GCCGCACCCGCGGCTGCCACCACGCCCGCCGCCGCCGCACCGGCCGCCGCGGTGGACGTCACCCGGCTCGTGGACGGCCACCCCGTCACCACCTCCGTCGACGCCCCCGGCGGGCGGGCGGCGCGGGCCCTGGCCGACCGGCTGCACGGCGCCGGCGACGTGCTCGCCGCCGACGTCGCCGTGCGCTACGAGCCGGTCGCGGTGCACGACGACCCGCTGCTGCCGCACACCCTGCACCTGGCGGCGGTGCGGGCGCCGCAGGCGTGGGAGCGCACCACCGGCGCCGGCACCCTCGTCGCGGTCCTGGACACCGGGGTGCTCGCCGACCACCCCGACCTGCGCGGTGCGTTGCTGCCGCAGGTCGACGTCGCGCCGGTGCCCCCGGGGGGCGACACCCCCGACACGCTGCTGCACGGCACCCTCGTCGCCTCCGTCCTCGCCGCGCGGCTGGGCAACGGCACGGGCGGCGCGGGGGTGGCGCCGGGCGCGCAGGTGCTGCCCGTGCGGGTGTGCGACCCCACCTGCGGCAGCGGCGCGGTGGCGGCGGGCATCGACCGCGCGGTGGCCGCGGGCGCCGACGTCGTCAACCTCTCCATCGCCGGGCCCGACCGCAGCCGCGTCGTCGAGGAGGCCGTGCAGCGCGCCGTCGCGGCGGGCGTCGTCGTGGTGGCCGCCGCCGGCAACGACGGCGCGCCGTGCGCGCCGGAGCGGCCCACCGGCTGCGGCAACCCCGTGGTGTACCCGGCGTCCTACCCGGGCGTCGTGTCCGTCTCCGCCAGCGACCTCACCGGTGCCGCGGCGGGCTGGGCCGGGCACGACGAGCGGGTGGACCTGTCCGCGCCCGGCGAGCAGGTGCTCGGTGCGGTGCCGCCGCGCTCGGGCCGCTACGACGGCACCGAGTACGCCTTCGCCACCGGCACCTCCTTCGCCGCCCCGCAGGTCGCCGCGGCCGCCGCGCTGGTCCGGGCCGTCGCCCCCGCGATGCCGGTGGCCGACGTGGAGCGCACCCTCGTCACCGCCGCCGCGCAGGCGGCCTGGCCGGCGGGCTACGGCGCCGGGCTGCTCGTCGTCTGGGTCGCCGTCGCG
>NZ_BAABIL010000717.1:0-2376 GCF_039542765.1 Kineococcus glutinatus | reverse complement strand
GGCGGCCTCCTCGGCGGCGGCCTCGGCCCAGGTCCCCAGCCGCTCGGCGTGCGCGTGCGGCTGGACGACCGGGCGCCGCTCGCCCGCCCCGCCGACCTGCCGGCCGCCGATGGTGTGCGGCAGGTCGAGGTCGAGGCCGGCCAGCTCCGCCAGCCGCCGCTGCAGGCGCTCGCGCTCCGGGCTGCCCGGGGCGTGGTCGTGGACGGGCTCGTTGCGCGGCGCGGGGACCTGGGTCGCGGACTGCACGGGGACCTCCGGGGTGTCTTCCGTGGACGTCGGGGTTCGGGGGTTCTCCGGGTTCGGGCGTGCGCGAGCGCGCGCTCAGCGGGTGGTCAGCGAGCGCAGGAAGAACGCGACGTTCGCGGGCCGCTCCGCGAGGCGGCGGACGAAGTAGCCGTACCAGTCGGTGCCGTAGGGCACGTAGACCCGCACCGGTGCGCCCTGCGCGACGAGCCCGCGCTGCTCGGCGGTCCGGATGCCGTAGAGCATCTGGAACTCGTAGCCCTCCGGGCCGCGGCCGGCGCGGGACAGCAGGTCCTGCGCGATGCGCACCAGGCGCAGGTCGTGCGTGGCGACCATCGGGTGCGCCCCGCCCTCGACGAGGACGCGCAGGCAGCGCACGTACGCCCGGTCCACCTCCGCCCGGTCCTGGTGGGCGAGCGCCGCCGGCTCGGCGTAGGCGCCCTTGACGAGCCGGACGCGGGAACCCGGGTGCGCGAGGTCGCGGCAGTCGTCCTCGGTGCGGCGCAGCATCGCCTGCAGCACCCCGCCGACGGTGGGGAACCGCGCGCGCAGCTCGCGCAGCGTCCCCAGCGTCGCGTCGACGGTGCCCGACCCCTCCATGTCGAGCGTGACGAGCACCCCCACCTCGTGCGCGGCGGCCACGAGCTCGGCCGCGAGGTCGGTGCTCGTCCGCCGCCCACCGGGCAGCGCCTGCCCGAGCGCGGAGAGCTTCACCGACGCCTCCGCCCCGGCGGCGAGGCCCTCGGCGGCGAGCCGGGCGAACAGCTCGCGGTAGGCGTCCACGGTGGCGCGGGCCTGCGCCGGGGAGGTGGTGTCCTCCCCGAGGTGGTCGAGGCAGACGCGCAGCCCCTCCCCCGCCAGCTCCCGGACCGCGCGGACGGCGGCGGTCAGGTCCTCCCCGGCCACGAAGCGCGCGACGACGGGACGGGTGGCCGGCGACGTCGTGACGACGCGGCGCAGGGCGTCGTTGCGGGCGGCGCCGAGCAGGGTGGTGCGGAGCACGGGAGCGAGCACGAGAACCCCCTCGCGGACGGCGGCACGGCGTCGGGACCACGTGGCGCACGACGGTGCGCTCCCGTCATACCCCCGCACGGCGGCGTGCGCGATCCGGGGGCGGCGCCGCACGCGCCGCCGTGATCTGCGCCGCGCCCGCGCACCGCCTAGTGTCGGGACGTGGACGCGGAAGCCACCGGCACCGCCCGCGCCTCGCGGCTGCTGGAGCAGCCGGCCGTCGCGGCGCTCGCCGACGCGCTGCAGCAGCTGTGCGCCGCCGGGTCGGTGCGGGTGCTGCCCGCCGACGTGCGCACCCCCGAGGAGGTCGCCCGCCACCTCGGCGTGGAGCCCGCCGCCCTGGCCGGCTGCGTCCTGCTGGTCCCGCCCCGCCCACCCGACGCCGTCGCCCGGCGGGCCCGCCGCCACCGCCACCACGTCCGCCACCGCGGACGCCACCACGGCGAGGCACCGGACGGCGTGCTGGTCGTCACCTCCCGCGCCCACCGCGTCGTCCCCGAGCAGATCGCCGACGTGCTCGGGGTGCCCGCGCTGGAGGTCGCCGGTGCCGTGCCCGTCCTGGCCGGGACCGGCGCCGTCACCACCGGCGTCGCACCGCTGGGGCACCCCGAGCCGCTGACGACGCTCGTGGACGTCGCGCTGGTCACGCAGCCGGTGGTGTGGGCCACCGCCGGCCACCCCGGCGTCGTCTTCCCCACCCGCTACGAGGAACTGCTCCGCCTCACCGGCGGGCAGCCCGTCGAGGTGGGCTGAGCACCGGGTGGGCCACCGGCTCTGGGCGGGGGGCGGACCGCACGCGCTCGCGGGCACGGCCGTGCACTGCGCCGGGCGCGACCCCGGGGCGGACGGCCGCGACGCCCCCATCGTCGTGCTCGTGCACGGCCTGGGCAGCGCGGCCAGCGTGTGGGGCCTCGTCGCCCCCACCCTCGGCGAACGCTTCGCCACCGCCTGCGTGGACCTGCCCGGGCACGGCGCGGCGCCCCTGCCGGACGGTGAGGACCCCCTGGAGGTGATGCGGCCGGCGGCGCTGGGGCGGCGGCTGCTGCGCGCCTGCGCCGAGCTCGGCACCGGGCCCGTGCACCTGGTGGGGCACTCGCTGGGCGGCTGGGTGGTGCTGGAGGC
>NZ_BAABIL010000716.1:0-1857 GCF_039542765.1 Kineococcus glutinatus | reverse complement strand
CCGTCATCGGCGCCACCGCGTCGTCGACCCCGACCAGCGACGGCACCAGCGCGGTGGACGTGGGACGACGGGTCGCCACGGCGCTCGCCTCAGGCGCGCGCGGCGCGCGGGAAGGCGGACGGGCCGGCGTAGCGGCCGGCGTCGTCCAGCTCCTCCTCGATGCGCAGCAGCTGGTTGTACTTCGCGACGCGCTCGGAGCGCGCCGGGGCGCCGGTCTTGATCTGGCCGGAACCGACGGCCACCGCGAGGTCGGCGATCGTCGTGTCCTCGGTCTCGCCGGAGCGGTGGCTCATCATCGTGCGGAACCCGTTGCGGTGCGCCAGGTCCACGGCGTCCAGCGTCTCGGTGAGGGTGCCGATCTGGTTCACCTTGACGAGCAGCGCGTTGCCGGCGCCGGCGTCGATGCCCCGCTGCAGGCGCTCGGGGTTGGTGACGAACAGGTCGTCGCCGACGAGCTGCACGCGCGCGCCGAGGGTGGAGGTGATGTGCGCCCAGCCCTCCCAGTCGTCCTCGGACAGCGGGTCCTCGATGGAGACCAGCGGGTACTCGGCCACGAGGCCCTCGTAGTAGGTGGTCATCCACTCCGCGGTGCGCTTCTCGCCCTCGAAGTCGTAGCCGCCCTCGGTGTGGAACTCGGTGGCGGCCACGTCCAGGGCCAGGGCGATGTCGCTGCCGAGGGAGAAACCGGCCTTGTCCACCGCGGCGGCGATGAGGTCGAGGGCGTCCTTGTTGCTGGGCAGGTCGGGGGCGAAACCGCCCTCGTCGCCCAGGCCCGTGGCCAGGCCGCGGGACTTCAGCACCGACTTCAGCGCGTGGTACGTCTCCGCGCCCCAGCGCAGCGCCTCGCGGAACGAGGGCGCACCGATCGGGGCGATCATGAACTCCTGGATCGCGACGCCGGTGTCGGCGTGCGCGCCGCCGTTGACGATGTTCATCATCGGCACGGGCAGGACGTGGGCGTTGGGGCCGCCCAGGTAGCGGAACAGCGGCAGGTCCGCGGCGGAGGCCGCGGCCTTCGCCACCGCCAGGGAGGCGCCGAGGATCGCGTTGGCGCCCAGGCGGCTCTTGTTCGGGGTGGCGTCGAGGTCGATGAGGGCGGCGTCGACGAGGCGCTGCTCGTGCGCGTCGAACCCGGCCAGCGCCGGCCCGATCTCCTCGATGACGGCCTCGACGGCGTCCTCCACGCCCTTGCCGAGGTAGCGGCCCGCGTCGCCGTCACGGCGCTCGGACGCCTCGAACGCGCCCGTGGAGGCGCCCGAGGGCACGGCCGCGCGCGCGTGCGTCCCGTCGTCGAGGAGCACCTCGACCTCGACAGTGGGGTTGCCGCGCGAGTCCAGGATCTCGCGAGCGCCGACGGCCTCGATGGTGGCCACTCGTGCTCCTCCTCAGTCGGTGGGTGCGGCGGCAGGGACCTGCCACCGGACGCCGCTGAGCCTAACGGTGGGCGCCGCGTCAGCGGGGGGAGCGGTCCGGCGGGTCGGGGGGCAGGTCGAGCAGGGCGGGCAGGTGCCGCGGCGGCGGTGCGCCGTGGTGCAGCACGGCCGCGTGCCGCTGGCCCGGGGTCCAGGCCGGCCGCACCAGGGCGAGGGTGCGCAGCACGGCGGCCACCTGCTCGTGCCCGACGTGCGCCACGGGCAGCACGGCGCTGTCCAGCAGGGCGGCGCGCCAGCGGCCGGCGGCCTCCTCCTCGCCGAGGTGGGCCCGCTCGACGAGCAGGTCGCGCACGTCCCCGGCGCCGGCGCCGTCGCAGTGCACGCGCACGTCGACGACGGCCTCGGCCGCGGTGCGCACCCGCTGCAGGGCCCGCACGAGGCGCAGGCCGTCGGCGAGGCGGCCGGCGGCGGTGGCGGCGACGAG
>NZ_BAABIL010000715.1:0-538 GCF_039542765.1 Kineococcus glutinatus | reverse complement strand
AAGGCGCACGCCTGCGCGCAGCTGGCCGCGGCGGCGCGCGGGGACGTCCTCGTGCTCGTCGACGCCGACGTCACCCTCGCCCCGCACGCGGTGGCCGCCGCCGTGGACCTGTTGTGCCGCAGCGGACTCGACCTCGTCAGCCCCTACCCCCGCCAGGTCGCCGCCACCGCCGCCGAGCGCCTCGTGCAGCCGCTGCTGCAGTGGTCGTGGCTGACGACGCTGCCGCTGCGCACCGCCGAGACGTCCCGGCGGCCCTCGCTGTCGGCGGCCAACGGGCAGTTCCTCGTCGTGGACGCCGCCGCCCTGCGCCGCGCCGGGGGTTTCGCCGCGGTGCGCTCGGCGGTGCTCGACGACGTGGCGCTGGTGCGGGCCGTCAAGGCCGCCGGCGGGCGCGGCGGGGTGGCCGACGGCACCGCGCTGGCCACCTGCCGGATGTACGAGGGCTGGGCCGCGCTGCGCGAGGGGTACGCCAAGTCGCTGTGGTCGGCGTTCGGGCCGCCACCGGCCGCCGCCGCCGTCGCGGCGGCGCTGGCCGCCG
>NZ_BAABIL010000714.1:0-1557 GCF_039542765.1 Kineococcus glutinatus | reverse complement strand
CCCGCCGCGGCGGCGGCCCCCTCGAGCAGCCGCGCGGCCGCCGCCGGGTCGGGCTGCGGCTCGCGCACGCCGTCGAGCAGGACGACGACGTCGCTGCCCGCGTAGGAGGCCGCGACGGCGCGCAGCACGCTGGCCTCGGAGCTGGCGTTGAGGGTGAGGGTGGCCACGACGAAGCCCACGGCGATCACGACGGCCGTGGCCGAGGCCACCAGCCGCCCGGCGTGGGCGCGGATCTGGGCGAGGGTGACGCGCAGCACGGCTCACGCCCCCCGGGTCGCGGCGGTGCCCACGGACGACAGCGTCGCCAGGGCGTCGGCGACGGCGTCGGGGGTGGGGTCGAGCAGCTCCCCGGCGAGGGTGCCGTCCACGAGCAGGACGACGCGGTCGGCGTAGGAGGCGGCCACGGGGTCGTGGGTCACCATGACGACGGTCTGCCCGGTCTCGCGGACGCTGCTGCGCAGCAGGCTCAGCACCTCCGCGCCGGTGCGGGAGTCGAGGTTGCCGGTGGGCTCGTCGGCGAAGACGACGTCGGGGCGCGGCAGCAGGGCGCGGGCGACGGCGACGCGCTGCTGCTGGCCACCCGACAGCTGCGAGGGCTTGTGGCGCAGGCGGTCGGTGAGGCCGAGGCGGTGCACCACGTCGCGCATCCACGCCGCCTCGGGGGTGCGACCGGCCAGCTGCACCGGCAGCAGCAGGTTCTCCTCGGCGGTGAGGACGGGCAGCAGGTTGAAGGCCTGGAAGACGAAGCCGATGCGGTCGCGGCGCAGGTCCGTGAGCCCGCGGTCGCCCAGGGCGGTGAGCTCCGTCCCGCCGAGCCAGACCTGCCCGGAGGTGGCGGTGTCCAGGCCGGCGAGGCAGTGCATGAGGGTGGACTTGCCGGAGCCGGACGGTCCCATGATCGCGGTGAAGGCGCCGGCGGCGAAGGACACGTCGACCCCGTCGAGGGCCGCCACGGCCGCCTCGCCGCGGCCGTAGACCTTGCGCAGCCCGACGGCGCGCACCGCGGCGGGTGCCGCGGGTGCCGCGGGTGCCGCGGGGTCGCTCGCGGCGGTCGGGGACTGGGGCACGGGGACCTCCTGGGACGTGTCGGCGCCGGGGGCGGACCGCCCGCCCGGCTCGTGCGGAACGCTAGGAGCCCGGCCGTCGCGCCCGCGTCGCCCCGCGAGCCGATCCGGGGCCGCCGGCGCCGTGGGGCCGGGGGCGGAGGGCGCCGGGCCCGTGTCCAACCAGGGGTGGAGGCGGGCGCTGTCCGGTGGGGTCCCCGGCGGGGCGGGCAGCACGTGCGCACCGGTGGCCGCGGTGCCAGGGTGGGCGATCGCGGGGCCCGGCCCGGGCGCCCGCTGGCAGGTGGACGCGGCAGGTGCGCGCGGGACGAGGAGGACCAGGCGTGGGACTGAGCGACGACGACATCACGACGACCACCACCGGTGCGGGAGGTCCCGGCGGCGACGCCGACTCCGGCGACAGCGACTCCACCCAGGTCGACCCCACCGGCGCCGACCCCGAGGGCGCGGACCCCACCGACGCCGACTCCACCGACGCCGACTCCGCCGACGC
>NZ_BAABIL010000713.1:0-2010 GCF_039542765.1 Kineococcus glutinatus | reverse complement strand
CGACGAGTGGGCCACCGACAACCTGCTGGCCCACCTCACCGAGCAGCAGGAGGCCACCCGGCACGTGCCCGACGACCGCACGATCGTCGTGGAGCGCTTCCGCGACGAGCTGGGCGACTGGCGGGTGTGCATCCACTCCCCCTTCGGCGCGCAGGTGCACTCCCCCTGGGCGCTGGCGGTGAGCGCCCGGATGCGCGAGCGCTTCGGGGTGGACGTGCAGGTGATGCCCGGCGACGACGGCATCGTGCTGCGGCTGCCCGACGTGGAGCTGCCCGAGGGCGAGGCGCCCGACGTCTCCGACCTGGTGCTGCTGGACCCCGAGGAGGTCGAGGAGCTCGTCACCGCCGAGATCGGCGGCTCGGCGCTGTTCGCCGCCCGCTTCCGCGAGTGCGCCGCCCGCGCGCTGCTGCTGCCGCGGCGCACCCCCGGCCGGCGCCAGCCGCTGTGGCAGCAGCGCCAGCGCTCCGCCCAGCTGCTGGAGGTCGCCAGCCGCTACGCCAGCTTCCCCGTCGTGCTGGAGACGGTGCGCGAGTGCCTGCAGGACGTCTTCGACGTGCCCGGTCTCGTCCAGCTCATGCGCGACCTCGCCGGCCGCGCGGTGCGCGTGGTGGAGGTGGAGTCGCCCCAGCCCTCCCCCTTCGCCCGCTCGCTGCTGTTCGGCTACGTCGCGCAGTTCCTCTACGAGGGCGACTCCCCGCTCGCCGAGCGCCGCGCGGCCGCCCTCTCGCTGGACCCGAGCCTGCTGTCGGAGCTGCTCGGCCGCGGTGAGGGCGCGGCGCTGCGCGACCTGCTGGACCCCGAGGCCGTGCAGCGCACCGAGGAGGAGCTGCAGCGCCTCGTCCCCGCCCGCCGCTGCCGCGACGCCGAGGACGCCGCCGACCTGCTGCGCGTGCTCGGGCCGCTGAGCACCGCCGAGGTGCACGCCCGCAGCGGCCCGGACCCCGAGGAGCCGGTCGCCGAGGCGGAGGTCGCCCGCTGGCTCGTCGACCTGGAGGGGGCCCGCCGCCTCATCCGGGTGCGCGTCGCCGGGCAGGAGCGCTGGGCGGCGATCGAGGACGCCGGCCGGCTGCGCGACGGGCTGGGCACCCCGCTGCCCGTGGGCGTGCCCGAGGCGTTCACCGAGCCCGTCGCCGACCCGCTGGCCGAGCTGCTCGGCCGCTTCGCCCGCACCCGCGGGCCCTTCGGCGCCGAGGAGGCCGCGCAGCGCTTCGGGCTGGGCCGCGCCGTCGTCGTCGAGGCGCTGCGCAGGCTGCAGCGCACCGGCCGGGTCGTGGAGGGCGAGCTGCGCCCGGGCGGCAGCGGCCTGGACTTCTGCGACGCCGACGTGCTGCGGATCCTGCGCCGCCGCTCGCTGGCCGCGCTGCGCGCCGACGTCGAGCCGGTGCCCCCGCGGGACCTGGCGCGCTTCCTGCCCGCCTGGCAGGGCGTCGGCACCGGCCTGCGCTCGCGCTGGCGCGGCCCGGACGGCGTGCTGCGCGCCGTGGAGCAGCTGGCCGGGGCGGTGCTGCCGGCCAGCGCGCTGGAGACCCTCGTGCTGCCCGCCCGGGTGGAGGGGTACTCCCCCGCGATGCTCGACGAGCTGACGGCGGCCGGGGAGGTGCTCTGGACCGGGCACGGCAGCCTGCCCGGCGACGACGGCTGGATCTCCCTGCACCCGGCCGACCTGGCGCCGCTGACGCTGCCCGCACCGGGTGAGGCCGCGGACCCCGCGGCGGGCGGTGCCGGCGCCGAGGCGGCGGGCGCCGACGCGCACCGGGACGTGCACCGGGCCGTGCTGGACGCGCTGGCCGGCGGCGGGGCGTACTTCTTCCGCGCGCTGGCCGACGGGATCGGCGCCGACGACGACGCGGAGCTGGCCGCCGCGCTGTGGGACCTGCTGTGGGAGGGGCGCATCAGCAACGACACCCTCGCCCCGCTGCGCGCCCGGCTGGCCGGCGGGCGGGGGGCGCACAAGAGCCGGGCGGCGGCGCCGCGGGCCCGCTACGCCCGCTACGGCGCCCGCCCCGCCGT
>NZ_BAABIL010000712.1:0-1393 GCF_039542765.1 Kineococcus glutinatus | reverse complement strand
TGGCGCCCGGTCCGGTGCTGGTGGCGGCGGTCACCGCGATCGACCCGCTCGGCGACGGGCAGGAGAACGGCGAGCAGGCGGCCGCGGCCGCCGACGGGGACCCGGCGACGTCGTGGACGTCGCAGCGGTACTCCTCCCCCGCCTTCGGGGGGCTGAAGGACGGGGTGGGGCTGGTGCTCGACCTCGGCGCCGACGCCGACGTGAGCGCGGTGGACGTGCGGGCCGCGGGCTCGGGGGGCCGGGTGGAGCTGCGCGGCACCCCCGGTCCGGCGCTGGACGGCGGCGTCGTGGTGGCGGAGGCGGCCGCGGGCGGCGAGCTGCGCCTGGTGCCGGCCCAGCCGGTGCGCTCGCGCTACCTGCTGCTGTGGTTCACGGAGCTGCCGCAGGGGTCGGACAGCCGCCTCGACGTGGCGGAGGTGCTGGTCACGGGCGTGCCCGTGACGGCGGCCGCGGGGGGCTGAGGTGGCACCCGCTGCGGGGGGTCCCGCGGACGGGCGCACCGACGCCGAGCTGCTCGCCGCGCACGTCGCGGGGGACCCGGACGCCTTCGGGGAGGTGGTGCGCCGCCACCGGGACCGGCTGTGGGCGGTGGCGCTGCGCACCTGCGGCGACCCGGAGGAGGCGGCGGACGCGGTGCAGGACGCGCTGGTGTCGGCGCTGCGGGCGGCGGACCGCTTCCGCGGCGACGCGGCGGTGACGACGTGGCTGCACCGGATCGTGGTGAACGCCTGCCTGGACCGGGCGCGGCGGCGGGCGGTGCGCCCGACGGTGCCGCTGGAGGAGGAGCCGGGCGGTGGTGGGGACGGCCCGCGCCGCGGCGCGGTGGTGGCGGGGGCGCCGGACGCGACCGCGGCGGTGGAGGCCCGCCTGGACGTGGCCGCGGCCCTGCAGCGGCTGCCGGCGCCGCAGCGGGCGGCGCTGGTGCTGGTGGACATGTACGGCGTGCCGGTGGAGGAGGCGGCGGCGGTGCTGGGCGTCGCGGTGGGGACGGTGAAGTCGCGCTGCTCCCGGGGGCGGGCGGTGCTGGCGGGGTTGCTGTCGGGCCGGGCGCGGGAGGACGGGTGAGCGCCCGGGGCGGGGTGCGGACCTGCCGGTGCCGGGCGTGGCGGGGGAACCCGCGGGGGCGGCGTCCCGTCGGAAGGGGGTCGGTGCCGCGCGGGGTGCGCGGGGATGACGTCGGCCGGCGAGCCGGGAGGGGACTGACGTGACGGAGCGGCCCGGGGGGCCGGAGGAGCTGGGCGCGGACCTGCCGGAGCTGGACGCCGCGGGGGCGGAGCGGGTGCGGGCGCTGCTGCGCGCCGCGGCGCCGGTGGGGCCGATGCCCCCGGAGGTCGTGGCCCGGGTCGAGGAGGCCCTGGCCCGTGCGCGCGCGGAGCTGCCCGCGGGGTCGGTG
>NZ_BAABIL010000711.1:0-1755 GCF_039542765.1 Kineococcus glutinatus | reverse complement strand
CGCACGTGCGGCTGGCGCAGGAGGCGGGCATCCCGCTCGGTCCCTCCGGCGGCATCGCCGCCACCTCCTCCCGGCAGGCCGCGCACCCCGCCAGGTGCTCCTCGGCCAGCGCGCGCTCGCGCTCGTCGACGGCGTCCACCGCGTAGGCGGCGGTCAGGTCGTGGGAGCCCACCGCCCCGCCCCGGTGCGCCCCGCCCGGGCCGTTCACGCCGCGCCCAGCTGGGTGCGCAGCCGCAGCAGGCCGTCGCGCAGCCGCGACTTCACGGTGGGCACCGGCACCCCGAGGCGGGAGGAGATCTCCGTCGACGTGCACCCGCCCCAGTAGGCCAGCACGACCGCCTCGCGCTGCAGGTCCGTCAGCGCGCCCAGCGCCGCGCGCACCGAACCCTCCTCGTCGTGCTGGAGCACCTGCTCGGCGACCTCGTCGTACTCCCGGCGGCCGTCGCCGGCGGCCACCCGGTCCTCGCGGTCCTCCCGGGCCCGCACGGCGCGCACCCGGTCCACGGCCCGGCGGTGGGCGATGGTCAGCGTCCACGCGCCGACGCTGCCCAGGGCGGGGTCGTACCGGGGCGCCTGGCGCCACACCTCCACGAGCACCTCCTGGGCCACCTCCTCCGCCAGCGCGTGGTTGCGCACCACGGCCCGGGCCACCGCCAGGACGCGCGGGGCGAGCGTGTCGAACACCTCCGCGAAGGCGTCGCGGTCCCCCTGGGCCACGCGCGCCACGGCGGTCGCGAGGGGGTCGTCCACCGTGGTGATGCGCTCCTCCTCGCGTGCCGGGCCGCAGCCGTGCCGACCTCCCGACCGCTGCCGGGAGGTGCTGGAGCGGTGGGCTCATGATGCGCGAGCACCCCTGCGACCACAACCAGGACGCCTCCGCCGCCGGCCCCGGCCCGCGGGTGCCGCGCCGAACGGGGGACCGCGCCGGCGCCCACCCCGTCCGGCGGGGCGGTGGCGTCGGCGGCCTCAGGGCCCGAGGGCGTCGTGCGTCAGACTGTGGCCCGATCGTCGGACGCGAGCGGTTGGAGCCGGTATGACCCTTGACGCCCCGCCCGAGGCCGACGCCGTGCTGGACCGGGACCTGGCCGACATCGCGGCGGTGCTCGCCGCCATGTGCGCCGGCGACTTCAGCGCCCGCCTGGAGCCGCGCCCGGGCGCTGCCGGCGTGGTGGCGGACCGCGTCAACGAGCTGGCGGCGCTGCACGAGCGGCGCACCCGCGAGCTGGTCAGGGCCAGCCGGGTCATCGGCCGGGAGGGCCGGATGACCGAGCGGCTCGACGAGGTGGGGGTGGAGGGCGACTGGAGCACGGCGTCGGCGGCCGTGAACAGCCTCATCGACGACCTCGTGCGGCCGACGACGGAGGTGGCCCGCGTCATCGCCGCCGTCGCGGAGGGCGACCTGAGCCAGCACATGGCGCTGGAGATCGCCGGGCAGCCGGTGAAGGGCGAGTTCCTGCGCATCGGTGCCACGGTCAACACGATGGTCGACCAGCTGTCCAGCTTCGCGGCCGAGGTGACGCGGGTGGCGCGGGAGGTGGGCACCGAGGGCAAGCTGGGCGGTCAGGCGCAGGTGCGCGGGGTGTCGGGCGTCTGGCGCGACCTGACCGAGTCGGTGAACTCGATGGCGGGGAACCTGACGAGCCAGGTGCGCAACATCGCCCAGGTGACGACGGCGGTGGCGCGCGGGGACCTGTCCCAGAAGATCACCGTGGACGCGCGCGGGGAGATCCTGGAGCTGAAGTCCACCGTGAACAC
>NZ_BAABIL010000710.1:0-842 GCF_039542765.1 Kineococcus glutinatus | reverse complement strand
GGCGCCGCGGACGGGTGCGGGCGGCCACCGGCACGCCCGCACCCCCGCCGGCCCCGGCGATCCCATCGGTCCCGTCGGTCCTGCAGGCCCCGGTCCGGCGTGCGTCCGGCCGGTCAGTGCCGACCTCGGTCGTCGTGCTGGTCATGGCGTCCTCCCCCGGCGACGCGGCCGGTGCGCGGGCCGCGTCCGCGACCTGTCCGGAAGCCTGGCCGCGCCGGTGGCCCCGCACCGCCGGCCGGCCCACCCCTGGGGACGCAGGCGCCCGCCGCGGGGGTTGTGGACGGCCCGGTCGCACGCGGACCCGGGCGGGCGGACGCCGCACGGGCCGTCCACGGCCGGACGTCGCACGGGCCGTCCACGGTTGGACGTCAGGGGTCGCCGAGGACCGAGCCGGCCAGGGACAGCAGGACGGGCACCACGCCGAGCAGCACGAAGGCCGGCAGCGTGCACAACCCCAGCGGCAGGACCAGCCGCGCCCCCAGCCGGGCGGCCGCCACCTCCGCGCGACGGCGCTGCTCGCGGCGCAGCTGCGCGGAACCCGCCTCCAGCAGCTCGGCCGCGGGGGCTCCCGTCGCCGCGGACAGCAGCAGGGGCCCGTGCAGCGGCTCCAGCTCCGCGGGCGCACCGGCCCACGCCACCTCCGGGGATGCCCCGAGCGCGAGCTGGGCCTGCACGCGCCGCAACGCCTCGCGCAGCGGGTCGCGCGAGGCGGGCAGCACGGCGAGCGCCACGTCCAGGGCCGCGGCCGGTGGCGCACCCGCGCGGGTGGCGGCCGCCACGAGGTCGCAGCACAGCGGCAGGTCCAGCGGGTGGGCCCGCGGGGTCGGCACGGCACGCCGCCC
>NZ_BAABIL010000709.1:0-7047 GCF_039542765.1 Kineococcus glutinatus | reverse complement strand
CTCGCGGCGCGGCTGCGCGCCGCCGGCGCAGGTGTCGCCGCACAGGGCCTCGCGGCGGCGGTGACCGTCGACGGGCGCACCACCACGGCGGCCGTCGGCACCGCCGACGCGCGCCCCGGGCGCACCCGCGCCCTCACCGCCACCACGCCGCAGGAGATCGGCTCGGTGGCGAAGTCGCTGACCGGCCTGCTGCTCGCCGACGCCGTGCGCCGGGGCGAGGTGACCCCGCAGACCACCCTCGGCGAGGTCCACCCCGACCGCGACCTGCCCGGCGAGCTGGCCCGCACCACGCTGGCGGAGCTGGCCACCCACACCTCCGGCCTGCCCCGCCTGGACGAGGTGACGCTGGTCCGCGGGCTCCTCGCGCGCCTGTCCCACGGCAACCCCTACGCCGGGCACACCCCGGACGGGCTGCTCGAAGCCGCGGCCGGCACCCGGCTGCGCGGCGAGCGCGGCGACCACGCGTACTCCAACCTCGGCGTGGCCCTGCTCGGCGGGGCGCTCGCCGAGCGCGCGGGAACGCCGTACCCGCAGCTGCTGCGGGAGCGGGTGCTGGACCCGCTGGGCATGACGTCGACCGCCGCCGTGCCGCAGCCGCTGCCGGCCGGGCGCGCGCACCAGGTGAGCGCGAACGGGCTGCCCGCCGCGCCGTGGGTGTCCGCCGGCAGCGCCCCGGCGGGGACCGGGGTCTGGTCCACCGCGACCGACCTCGGGCGCCTCGCGGCCGCGGTGGCCGCCGGCCGGGCTCCCGGGCAGGAGGCGACGGCGGCGCGCGCGGACACCGACCAGGAGGGGATGCGCACCGGCTGGGGCTGGTACACCGCCGAGGTCGGCGGCCGCCGGCTCCTGCTCAACAACGGCGAGGTCGCCGGCGCCGCGTCCTCCGTGGTCGTCGACCTGCGGACCGGTGACTCCGCCGCGGTCGCGGCCCCGTCGGGGACCTCCACGCAGGCGGTGGCGTTCCGGCTGCTGGGCGTCCAGGCCCCGGGGGCCGGGCGCGGCGCGCCGCTGCCGCTGGTCCTGGTCACGGCCTTCCTCCTCGTGCTGGCGCCGCTGACCCCGCTGTCCCTCGCCCTGCGGCGGCGGGCGACGTCCCCGGCGCAGGTGCCGGACCGGCTGCGCACCGCCACGACCTGGCTGTCCACCGCGGCGCTGCTCCTGGCCCTGCGGGCCCTGGGGGCCTGGCAGGTCGTGCCGCCCGCGGCGTGGCTGGTGTCGCTGCTGCTGGCCGCCACCGGGCGCACCGTGCTCGTGGCCCGCTGGCGCGGCGCGTCCTGGCCCGCCCGGCGGCGCGCGCGGCGCTGCGGCGGCGGGGCGTTCGGCGCAGCGCTGTCCCTGGCCGTGCTGGGGCTGTGCCTGGGAGCTGGCACCCTGCCGGGGTGACCTCCGCCCCCGGCCCGTCCCCGCGCGACCTGCTCGCCGCCGCCACCACCCGGCTCGCCGCCGCGGGGGTGGCGAGCGCGCGGGTGGACGCGGAGCTGCTGCTGGCCCACGTGCTGGCGGTGGAGCCGGGCCGGCTGCGGGTGCTGGCCGTGCTCGGGGAGGCCGTGGACCCGGCGGCCGCGGCGCGCTTCGAGGAGCTGCTCGACCAGCGCCGGGCGCGGGTGCCGCTGCAGCACCTCACCGGGCGGGCGGCCTTCCGCGGTCTGGAGCTGGCGGTCGGGCCCGGGGTGTTCGTGCCGCGGCCGGAGACGGAGGTGGTGGCGGGCCTGGCGGTGGACGCGGCGCGCGAGGTGGCCGCCGCGGGCGGGGCCCCGGTGGTCGTCGACCTCTGCACGGGCTCCGCGGCCATCGCGGTGGCGCTGGCGCGGGAGGTGCCGGCCGCGCGGGTGCACGCGGTGGAGCTGGACCCGATGGCGCACGCGTGGGCCCAGCGCAACGTGGAGGCGCTCGCCCCGGGCCTGGACCTGCGCCTCGGTGACGCCCACGCGGCCTTCGGCGACCTGGACGGGCAGGTCGACGTCGTCGTGAGCAACCCGCCCTACGTGCCGCCGGGGGCGGTGCCGGTGGACCCGGAGGTGCGCGAGCACGACCCCGAGCTGGCCCTCTACGGCGGTGGGCCGGACGGCCTGGAGGTGCCGCGCCGGGTGGTGGCGGCGGCGGCCCGGTTGCTGCGCCCGGGCGGGCTGCTCGTCGTGGAGCACGCCGAGGTCCAGGAGGCGGGGGCGCGGCGGATGCTGGCGGGTCCGGGGTGGACCGGGGTGCGCGGGCACCGCGACCTGGCCGGCCGCCCCCGCGCGACCTCGGCGCGACGGGCGGGGCGCGGGGAGCCGCTGCGGGTCCCGGCGCCGTGACGGTGCGAGACTGCCGCCTGTGAAGCCGAGGTTCGACTGCAGCGATCCGGAGGCCCGGCGGCGGGGGCTGAGCGCCGCCCAGAGCGCCGTGCAGCGGGGTGAGCTCGTGGTGCTGCCCACCGACACCGTCTACGGCGTCGGTGCCGACGCGTTCTCCCCGGCGGCGGTGCAGCGGCTGCTCGACGCCAAGGGCCGCGGCCGCGCGATGCCGCCGCCGGTCCTGGTGCCGGAGGTGCGCACCCTCGACGGCATCGCCACCTCGGTGCCGTTCGCCGTCCGCGAGCTGATCGACGCCTTCTGGCCCGGGCCGCTGACGATCGTGTGCCGGGCGCAGCCGTCGCTGACGTGGGACCTGGGCGACACGCACGGCACCGTCGCGGTGCGGATGCCGCTGCACCCGGTCGCGCTGGAGCTGCTCGACCGGACGGGCCCGATGGCGGTCAGCAGCGCCAACCTCAGCGGGCAGCCGGCCGCGCGCACGGGGCAGGAGGCGCAGGAGCAGCTCGCCGACTCCGTGGCGGTGTACCTGGACGCCGGTCCCGCCGAGCACGGTGAGGCCTCCACGATCGTCGACGCCACGGGGGAGGAGCTGCGGGTGCTGCGGCTCGGCGCGCTGTCGGAGCAGGAGCTGCGCCGGGTGCTGCCCGAGGGCTGGGCGGAACCCGAGCGCCGGCCGGTCCGGGAGGGGGGCGGGAGCTGACGCGTGAGGGCCTACCTGCTGGTGCTCGTCGTCGCGGCCGCGGTCACCTACCTGAGCACCCCGCTGGTGCGGCGCACCGCGCAGCGGGTGGGGGCGATGACGCCCGTGCGCGACCGCGACGTCCACGCGGTGCCCATCCCGCGGATGGGGGGCGTGGCGATGCTGCTGGGGCTGGGGGCGGCGATGCTCGTGGCCAGCCGCACGCCCTTCCTGGCCCGCGTCTTCGACGCCGAGCCGGGTCCGATGTGGGTGCTGGCGGGTGCGGCGATCGTGTGCGCCGTCGGGGTGGTCGACGACGTCGTGCAGCTCGACGCGGTCACGAAGCTGGCGGGGCAGGTGCTCGCGGCGGGGGTGATGGCCTGGCAGGGGGTGCGGCTGCTGTCGCTGCCGGTGGGCGGGCTCACCCTGCTGTCCAACCAGATGATGCTGCTGCTGACGGTGCTGGGCATCGTCGTGACGATCAACGCGGTGAACTTCGTCGACGGCCTCGACGGGCTGGCCGCGGGCATCGTCGGCATCGGCGCGGTGGCGTTCTTCGGCTACTCCTACGCCTTGCAGCGCACGGGCACCCCGGACGGCTACTCCTCGCTGGCGACGCTGGTGGCGGCGGCCACGGTGGGGTGCTGCCTGGGGTTCCTGCCGCACAACCTGCACCCGGCGCGGGTCTTCATGGGCGATTCGGGCTCGATGCTGCTGGGGTTGCTGCTGGCCTCGGCGACGATCGCGGCGACGAGCACGGTGGACCCGACGGTGCTGTCGGGGGAGCGCATCGCGCCGGCCTTCTTCCCGCTCGTGCTGCCGGTGGCGGTCCTGCTCGTGCCGCTGGGGGACATGCTGCTGGCGGTGGTGCGCCGCACGCTGGCGGGCCGGGCGTTCTGGCACCCGGACAAGCAGCACCTGCACCACCGCCTGCTGGAGATGGGGCACTCCCACGCCGTGGCCGTGCTCGTCATGTACTCGTGGGCGGCGGCGCTGAGCTTCGGGGTGGCGGCCTCGGCGTTCCTGTCGCTGCCGGCCGCGCTGCTGGTGGCGCTGGGCGCGGCCGCGGTGGTGCTCGCGCTGACGTTCCTGCCGCTGTGGCTGGGGCGGCGGCGTTCCGCGCGCCCGGTCCCGGTGGTGGTGCAGGGGGCGGCGCCGGCGCCGGGTGCCGTCGGCGCGGAGCTCGCCGAGGGCGTGCAGCGGCCCTCGAGCCCGACCCCCGGCTGAGCGTGACGGGCTGCTCCGGACGGGGGACGGGCCGGGAGCGACGTACGTCACGGTGCGGGTGGTGCGGAGCGCCGGGGCGCTTGTGATAGCGTTCACAAAGTCGGTGCAGGGGTTTCCCGCAGCGCCGGCAACGCCGACGAGCCGAACCCGGACGACCCGCCGACGACCAGAGAGCAGCCCAGTGACAGACCCCGCCGCAGCCGTGTCGATGGAGGACGCCTTCGGTGTCCTCCTGCGCCGCTGCCTCGGTCCCGCCGCTGCGGCCGGCCTGCTCTGCGCCGCCGTCGCCCTCCTGGCCCGCGGTGTCGACGAGATGGCCTCCGCGCTCGTGGGCGCCGCGATCGTCATCGGCTTCTTCGGCGCCCGGCTGGTCGTGATGCGGCGCACCGCGCGCTCCAACCCCCAGCTGGTGCTCGTCGTCGCGCTGGCCGTCTACACCGCCAAGGTGGTGCTGCTCGGCGTCGCGATGCTGCTGCTGACGCAGGTGTCGTGGGTGGACGGCCCGGCCCTCGGGCTGACCGTGCTGCTCACCGCCGTCGTCTGGCTGGCCGCGGAGATGCGCGGCTTCGTGCGGCTGCGGATCCCCGTCTTCGCCGCGGGTGGGCAGGACGGCACCGGTGGTGGCCGCGGGACGGGGAGCTGACGTGCGCGGCTGCTACGGTTCCGCCCGAGATGACCGACGAGGAGCGCCCCGCGAGGCCGCCGGAGGACGGGGGCGGGGAGCCACCCCCGGAGTCCGCGGCGTGGCGGGTGACGTCCAACCTGCTGGCGGGCGTGCTGCTCGGCGGCGCGGTGGGCTGGGGCGTGGACCGGTTGCTCGGCACGGATTTCGTGGTGGCGATCGGCCTGCTCGCGGGCATCGCGCTGACCTTGTACTACGTGTGGCTCCGGTACGGTACGCACTGACCGCGGGCCCCGCAGCTTCGACCGGGGGCCCCGTGCACCGCGCCGCACCAGGCCCCCGTACCCACGACGACGTTCGCACGGAGGAGATGACGTGAGCCTGCGACTGCTGGCCGCAGCGGGTGAGAGCTACGAGACGCCCGACAGCGGCCTGTTCTGGCAGCCGCTCTTCGGCAGCGGCGCCTTCGCCGTCACGCGTCCCGCGGTCGTCATCCTGCTCTCGGTCGCGCTCATCGCGTGGCTGCTGGTGGCGGGCACCAAGCGCCTCGCCGTCGTGCCGGGCAGGAAGCAGATGGCCGTCGAGGCCGTCTACGGCCTCGTCCGCAACTCCGTGGCCCGCGACATCATCGGCAGCCGGGAGTTCCTGCGGTACGTGCCGCTGCTGTTCACGCTGTTCTCGCTGATCCTCGTGAACAACCTCTTCGGCGTCATCCCGCCGGTCCAGTACCCGACGATGAGCCGCATCGGCTTCCCGATCGCGCTGACCCTCGTCGTGTACGTGATCTACCACGTGATGGGCGTGCGCCGGAAGGGCCTCGGCGGCTACCTCGGCGGCCTCGTGCCCAGCGGGCTGCCGAAGTCCATCGTCTGGTACGTCTGGATCCTGGAGTTCCTCACCGCGTTCGTGATCCAGCCGGTGACGCTGGCCCTGCGGCTCTTCGGCAACATGTTCGCCGGCCACCTGATCCTCGTGCTCTTCATCACGGGCGCCGAGTACATGCTGCTGCACGGGGACATCGGCCTGAAGGTCGTCTCGATCCCGACCTTCCTCATGGCCTTCGTGCTGACGATCTTCGAGCTCCTGGTGGAGTTCCTGCAGGCGTACGTCTTCACGATGCTCGCCGCCACCTACATCGCCAGCTCTCTCGCTGCCGAGCACTGACCCGCCCCTCCCACCCTCGACGCCTTTCGCGCGTCGACAACGAAAGGAATCGAGTTGGAAGGCAACATCGCGATCCTGGGCTACGGCCTCTCCGCCATCGGCCCCGGCATCGGCATCGGCCTCATCTTCGCCGCGTACATCAACGGCGTCGCCCGTCAGCCCGAGGCCCGCGGCATGCTGCAGTCGATCGCCATCCTCGGCTTCGCCCTCGCGGAGGCGCTGGCCATCTTCGGCATCGCCCTCGCCTTCGTCTTCCGCTGACAGGCATCGCTCAAGAAGCCGACGCGTCCCGTTCCTGAGGAGGAACCGTGCAGCTAGGAGCACTGGTCACCAGTGCCGCCGAGGTGGAGGGCGACCCCGAGTTCCCGATCCTCCCGCACACCGGTGAGCTGATCTTCGGAATCATCGCCTTCGCCATCCTCTACTGGGTGGTGGCGAAGAAGGTCGTCCCCCGGCTCGAAGTCATGTACGCGGAGCGGCGCGCGGCGATCGAGGGCAACGTCGAGAAGGCCGAGCGCGCCCAGGCCGAGGCCGAGGCCGAGGCCGCGGCCGCGCTCGCGCAGTACAAGGCGCAGCTCGCCGACGCGCGCGGCGAGGCCAACGCCATCCGCGAGGAGGCCCGCCAGCAGGGCGCGGCCATCCTCGCGGAGATGCGCCAGCAGGCGCAGGCCGAGGCCGAGCGCATCACCGCCGGTGCGCGGGCGCAGATCGAGGCCGAGCGGCAGCAGACCGTGGCGCAGCTGCGCCTCGAGGTCGGCCGCCTCGCCACCGACCTCGCCTCCCGCATCGTCGGTGAGTCGCTGCAGGACGAGGTGCGCCGGCGGGGGACCGTCGACCGCTTCCTCGCCGACCTGGAGCAGACGTCCCCGGTGACCTCGCGATGAGCGAGGGCATCACCTCCGGCACCGGGCGGGCCAGCCTCGCCCGGGCCGCGGACGTCCTCGAGCGCCACCTCGTCGACCCGCTGGTCGACGCCGGCCAGATCGGCGAGGAGCTCTTCGCCGTGGCGTCCCTGCTCGACTCCTCCGTCGGCCTGCGCCGGGCCCTCACCGACCCGGCGC
>NZ_BAABIL010000708.1:0-862 GCF_039542765.1 Kineococcus glutinatus | reverse complement strand
CACCAGCTCCCCCGGCCCGCGCCGCAGCGCGCCCTCGGCGGCGACGACCTCCGCGCCGGGGGCCTGGAGCACGAGCGCCCAGTCCACGAGGTCGCGGGCCAGCAGCCGGGCCAGCTCGCGCAGCGCCGCCGGGACGTCGAGGTCGGTGACGGCCCCGCTGAGCTCCAGCAGCAGGGCCAGGCGGGCCCGCGACTGCCGCTCCTGACCGTGGGCGCGCGCCACCTCGTCGGCGGCGTGCACCCGCTCGCTGACGTCGGAGAGGGCGGCCACGAAGTGCAGCAGCCGGCCGTCCTCGTCGCGCACGGGCACGAGGGACACCCGGTTCCAGAAGGGGGTGCCGTCGGCGCGGTGGTTGAGGAGGGTCACGTCCACGGGCTCGGCGCGGGCCACGGCCTCCCGCATGGCCCGCACCGGCGCGGGGTCGGTGCCCGGGCCCTGCAGGAAACGGCAGTTGCGCCCGACGGCCTCGTGCGCGCCGTAGCCGGTCAGGTGGGTGAACGCCTCGTCCACCCACACCAGGGGGTTGCCGGGCAGGCCGGGGTCGCTCACCGCGAACGCCGGGCCGACGGCGTCGGCGGCGCGCTGGCGCAGGGCCGCCATGACGGGGCGGGCCGCCGTCGGGGAGGAGCCGGCCGCCGCGTCGCCGGCCGCCTCCAGCAGCGCGCGCGACGGCGGGTGGCTGCGCTCGGCCATGCGTCGGTCTCTCCTCGGGGCGGTGCAGCGGTGCGGGGGCCGCCGGTGGGGCGGCCGCTTTCCCAGGACTGGGCCCCATGTTCTACCGTGCCGCTGCGACCCGCTCGTTCGCGCGGGCCGGGGTGCGGGACACTCGAGGGCGCGACGCCACGGTCGCGATGGCGTGCGG
>NZ_BAABIL010000707.1:0-3882 GCF_039542765.1 Kineococcus glutinatus | reverse complement strand
CACCGGCGAGATCTGGGACCGGGCGGACCACGTGGTGATCGCGGCGCCGGCCACGGCCGAGACGGGGGCGCTGGTGGGTGCGGCGGAGCTGGAGCGGCTGGGCCCGTCGGGGTGGGTGGTGAACATCGCGCGCGGCTCGCTGGTGGACACCGGCGCACTGGTGGCGGCCCTGGAGGCGGGCACCATCGGCGGCGCGGCGCTGGACGTCACCGACCCGGAGCCGCTGCCGGAGGACCACCCGCTGTGGCGGCAGCCGCGGGCGGTCATCACGCCGCACGTGGCGAACCCGCCGCAGCTGCAGCGGCCGGCGCTGCTGCGGCGGATCGAGGACAACGTGCGGCGCCGGGCACGCGGCGAGGAGCTGCTGGGGCCCGTCGACGTCGCCGCGGGGTACTGAGCGGCCCGCTGGGAGCGCCCGGGGGCGCCCGAACCCGGAGATGGGCGCGGCCGGTGGGGTCGGGGGGCGCCCGAACCCGGAGATGGGCGCGGCCGGTGGAGGTCGGGGGGCGCCCGTGCGGTGACGTGGCGCTCATGGCTGGACGCGCTGAGTAACGTATGTCCGTGGAACCCGAGCCGTCCGCCCCGCGCACCCTCCTGGAGGTGGCGACGCTCTCCCTGCGCGAGGGGCACGACCTGCGCGCCATCCTCGACGAGGTCACCGCGGCCGGGGTGGAGGCCACCGGCGCCGACTTCGGGGCCTTCTTCTACACCGACGAGGACGAGAAGGGCTCCCGCCTGGACCTGTTCAGCCTCGCCGGGCAGGGCGGGCGGACCTTCCCCGCCTCGACCCCCGTGCGGCACACCCCCCTGTTCGACCCCACCTTCTCCGGGCAGGGCACCGTCCGGGTCGGCGACGTCACCCGCGACGCCCGCTACGGGCACAACGCCCACGGCGGCGTCCCCGCCGGCCACGCGGCGGTGCGCAGCTACCTCGCGACCCCGGTGCGCTCCACCGACGGCCGCGTCCTCGGCGCGCTGCTCTTCGCCCACGGCGAGCCGGACCGCTTCGACGACGCCGCGCAGCGGGCCGCCGAGACGGTCGCGGCGCAGGCGGCGGTGGCGGTCGACAACGCCCGGCTCTTCGCCGCCGAGCGCGCCGCCCGGCAGGCCGCGGAGCGCGAGCGCGCCCTGGCGCGGGCGGCGACCCGGCGGATGCAGCAGCTGCAGCGGATCACCGCGCTGCTGTCCGGCACCGCCAGCGCGGGCGACGTCATCACCCTCGTGCCCACCGCCGTCACCGACGTCGTCGCCTGCCACTCCGCCGCCGTCTACATGCTCGACCCCGCCGCGGACGCCCTCGTCGGCAGCGGCAGCCCCACCCTGCCCCCCCAGGTCGCGGCCCTGCTGCCGCACCTGCCGCTGACCGTGGACAACCACGTCACCGAGGCGTTCCGCACCCGCGAGCCGGTCTGCCTGCTCGTGCGCGACCAGGACCGCTACCCCGCCTACGACGACATCGACGTCGGCGACATCCGCGCCTCCCTGGCGGTGCCGGTGCTCGACGCCGGCGGCCGCACCACCGGGGTGCTCATCGTCAACTCCGCCGAGGACGCGGAGTTCGCCGCCGAGGAGGTCGACCTGTTCCGCAGCGTCGCCGCCCAGGTGTCGCTCGCCCTGGACCGCGCCCACCTCTACGACGCCGAGCGCGCCGCCCGCCGCCAGCTCGGGGCGTCCGTCGCGGCGCTCACCGACCTGGCCCGCACCCTGCAGCAGGGGATGCTGCCGCGCAGCCTGCCGGCCCTGGAGCGCGCGCGGGTCGCGGTGCGGTACCAGCCGGCGACGGCCGGGGCGGAGGTGGGCGGCGACTGGTACGACGCGGTGCGCGCCCGCGACCACGTGGTGTTCGTCATCGGCGACGTGCAGGGCCACAGCACCGCCGCGGCCGCCCTGATGGGGCAGCTGCGGACCGCGGTGCGCGCCTACGTCAGCGAGGGCCACGGGCCGGCGGCGGTGCTGCGGCGCACGAACCGGGTGCTGCACGACCTGGGGCACGAGCTGTTCGCGACGTGCTGCCTGCTCCAGCTCGACCAGCGCACCGGCGTCGCCGTCGTCGCCAGCGCCGGGCACCCCGTGCCGGTCGTGGCCGACGCCGGCGGGGTGCGGGAGCTGGCGGTGTCCCCGGGCCTGCCGCTGGGCATCGAGCCGGAGGCGTCGTACGAGGTCGCGGTGCACGAGCTGGCGCTGCCGACCCGCATCGCCCTCTACACCGACGGCGTCGTGGAGACCTCCGCGGCGCCGCTGGCCGTGGGGGAGGAGGCGCTGCGCCGGGCCCTGCTGGCCGGCGCGGCGGACGTGGAGCGGCTCGCGGACCAGGTGCTGGCGTCCATCCCGCACCGCCTGACCGACGACGCGGCGGTGCTGCTCGTGGACTACGCCGGCCCGCGGGTGCGCGGCCGGGAGGTGGCGGTGACGCTGCCGGCCGACCTGCGCGCGGTCGCCGCCGCCCGCCGCTTCCTGCGCGCGGAGCTGGGGGGGTGGCGGCTGGAGGAGGTCGTGGACACCTCCGAGCTGGTGATCAGCGAGCTGGTGACGAACGCCCTCGTCCACACCGACGAGCCGCCGGTGGTGACGCTGCGCTACGTCTCGGAGGCGGGGGAGCTGACGCTGGCGGTGCGGGACCGCTCGACCCGGCTGCCGCAGGAGCGGGTGGCCGACCCCGAGGCCCCCGGCGGCCGCGGCCTGCTCGTCGTGGAGCGGCTCGCCGACTCCTGGGGCGTCACCCCGCACGAGGACGGCAAGACGGTCTGGGCGGAGCTCACCGTCACCGCACCACATGCAGAGCGCATGCAGCCGGTGACGCTGGGGTAGCGTGAGGTGGTGCGTGATCCAGGGGAGCCGGTCGAGGTCCGCGGGCGGGTCCGGCGGCTGTCCGCCGCGCTGCTGGTGGGGGCGCTGCTGACCGGCGTGCTGGGCGGCTGCGGCTCCGACGACCCGTCCGGCCCGGTGGGGTCCGCGCCCCCCACCTCCGCCACCAGCACCCCGCCCACCTCTCCCTCGGGCACCCCCTCGGGCACGCCCTCGCAGAGCGCGCCGCCGGACGGCCCCGTGTCCCTCGTGGACGCCGTCGTCGTCGCCGCCGACCGCAGCGACCCGCTGAGCGCGGCGCTCGCCGAGGCCGTCGGCTCCGGCCGGTCCCTCCTGCTCGACCTGGTGCTGGACGTCGACCCCGCCAGCGACCTCGCGGCGGGGCGGCTCGTCGTCCCCGGGCGGGGCGCCCCGCCCGGGCGCGACAGCGGGCTGCTGCTGCAGGTGAGCCCCGAGGCCGTCGCCGAGCTCGCCGCGCCGCTGGTCCAGCTCACCGGCACCTTCGCGGTCAGCAGCGCCGTCGACGGCAGCTACGTGCTGGAGGCGCTCACCGCCGAGAGCGACCCCGCGCTGCGGCCGGAGGGCCCCGACGACGCCGCGCGCTGCGCCTCGCCGGACGCGGCGGCGGTGCGGGCGGCGGCCGACCGGCTCGCGGCGGACCCCTCGGCCCGCCAGGAGCTGCGCACCGGGTGGGGCAGCTCCCCGGCGCTGTGGTGGGCGGTGCAGTACGCCGCCCAGGACCCCGACGCCCTGGACGCGGTGATCACCACCGCCTGCGCCGCCTACCGGGGCTGAGGCGCCGATCGCGGGGCAGCTCCCTTACCGCACGGCACTGTCGCCGGGGGCGTGACGTGCTGTAGATCACCCAAGCGCTGTCCTGATCACCCTCTGTGCTTGGCTGCACGGGTGACCCCCCCACGTCCGACGCTCACCGCTGCCGTCGCGCTCGTCGCGGCCGCCGGCGCTGCCGTCGTCCTCACCTGCGCGCCCGGCGCCACCCCCGCGCCGCCCGTGCCGTCCCCCGCCGCTCCGCCGGCACCCACCGTGCCCCCGCTCGACGCGACCCCCGTCATCCCG
>NZ_BAABIL010000706.1:0-1690 GCF_039542765.1 Kineococcus glutinatus | reverse complement strand
GCACCGGCGAGCCCCCTCACCGTCACCACCCGCTCCGGCTGGTCGCACCGGACCTGGCTGACGCTGTCGCGCTCCGTGCTGGACCGCTGCGCCGAGCGGCGCGCGGAGCCGGGGCTGCTGGACGCGCTGTGGGCCGAGGAGGCCACCAGGGTGCTGCACGTGCGGGCCGGGCGCGCCGCCGTCCGCACCCGGGGGGCGGGCGTCGCGCTGGAGCTGCTGGCGCCGTCGCAGGTGCCCCCCGGCGCCGAGGACGACCTGCGCCTCTACCTCGGCTCGGACGGCGGGGCGCAGTACGTCGCCCTCCTCAGCGCCGAGGAGCCGGCCGAGGAGCCGGCGGGCGAGCCGACCGGCGGGCCGGCAGGGGGGCCGGACGGGGGTGGCGTGCGGTGGTGGGGGCTGCGGCAGGCCGGGGTGCTGCTCGACGACCGCGACGCGGGGATGCTCACCGAGGCGGTCGCCATGGCCAACTGGCACGCGGTGACGCGGTTCTCCGCCCGCTCCGGCCACCGGCTGCGCCCCGAGCACGCCGGCTGGGTCAAGGTCGACGTCGAGGACGGCACCCAGCACTTCCCCCGCACCGACGCCGCGGTGATCATGGCGATCGTCGACCCCGACGACCGGTTGCTGCTGGGGCACCAGCCGGTGTGGCCGCCCGACCGGTACTCCGTCCTGGCCGGGTTCGTCGAGCCGGGCGAGTCCTTCGAGGCGACCGTGCGCCGGGAGGCGCTGGAAGAGGCGGGCGTCACCATCGGCCACCGCCCCGAGGACGTCGTCTACCTGGGCAGCCAGCCCTGGCCGTTCCCGGCCTCCATCATGGTCGGGTTCGTCGCCCGCGCCGTCTTCACCCGCATCGCCGTGGACGGGGAGGAGATCGAGCTGGCGCGCTGGTTCAGCCGCGAGGAGCTGGCCGCCGAGGTGGGTGCGGGTCGGCTGCTGCTCCCGACGCCGCTGTCCATCGCCCGCCGGCTCGTCGAGGCCTGGTACGGCGCGCCGCTGCCGGAGCCGCCGGGCGACGCGCGCTGGTGAGGGGCGTCGTGCCGGCCGCCGCCGGAGCGGGCGGCGGTCACCGTCGCGGTGTGCGCGCACGGCACCGGGCGGAGGTGGCGCGCGTGCGGGCCGCCTTCGACCGGGAGGCCGCCGCCCGGGGTTTCCGGCTGGAGGCGGCGCAGCAGCGGGCCGCCGACCGGCTGGCGGTGCTCGCCGCGGACCTGGCCACCGGTCGCCCGGCCCGCGGCGCGTACCTGGTGGGGCCGGTCGGCCGCGGCAAGTCGTTCCTGCTGGGGGTGCTGGCGCAGGAGGTGCCCGGGGCGCGCCGGGTGCACCTGCACTCCTGCCTGCGCGAGCTGAACGCCGCGGTGCACGCCCACCGGGGCAGCCGCACGGCGGTCGCCGACGCGCTGGCGGACCTGCTGGCCGGCTGCCGCCTGCTGTGCTTCGACGAGGTGGCGGTGCACGACCCCGGCGACGCGGCGCTGCTGACGCGCCTGCTGCGCGAGCTCGGTGCGCGTGGTGCGGCGCTCGCCGCGACGTCGAACTCCCCGGTGGCGGACCTGCTGCCCGACCCGCAGTTCCACCACCTCTTCCTGCCCGGCATCGCACTGCTGGGGGAGCTGGTGGAGGAGGTGGCCGTCGCCGGCCCCGTCGACCACCGGGGCGCACCGGTGGGACGGCGCTCGGGCTTCGCCGCCGG
>NZ_BAABIL010000705.1:0-1528 GCF_039542765.1 Kineococcus glutinatus | reverse complement strand
GCAGGAGAGCAGCTCGGCGATCTCCTCGTCGTCGCAGCCCTCGTAGTAGCGCAGCACCAGGACGGCGCGCTGCTTGCGCGGCAGCGCCGCCAGCCGCCGCCACAGGTCGTCGCGCAGCACGACGTCGCCGGCGAGGTCGCGGCCGCCCGTGCGGGCGTCGCCGAGGTCCACGAGGCGCTCGCCGACGGCCTGCACGTGCCGCACGGACCAGCGCCGCCGCCACGACAGGTACTCGTTGAGCACCATCCGGCGCACGTAACCCTCCGGGGAGCCGGCGGCGGCCACCGAGCGCCAGCGCAGCTGCGTCCGGGCCAGCACCTCCTGCACCACGTCCTGGGCCAGGTCCCGGTCGCCGGTGAGCGCCGTGGCGTAGCGCAGCAGCTCCGGCAACCGGGCGGTGGCGAACTCCTCGAAGGTCACACCACAACAGACGCACAGCCGGTCCGTTCCGTGCACTCCCGCAGCGCGCGGATCCGCGGCCCGGGCGATCGTCACTCTGCGTTGCTCCCATCGGGCGGAAGTCGTCGCCCGGCCGGGCGAGCCGATACGCGCGGTGACCGTGGACCCGGTGTGCTGCACCTACGTTCGAGCTGTGCCCCGGGCCGCGCCCCGCCGGGCCCGTGCCCCACGCCGTGCCCACCCGTGCCCCACCCGCGCCCACGACGTGCGCCACCCGCGCCCACGCCGCGCCCCCCGCCAGGAGAACCCCATGCCGCGCCCCGCCGCCACCGCGGTCCTCGACGCCCCGAGCCCGCTGCGCCGCCCGCCCACCCCCGTGCGGGACCGCCGCCCGGCGCTGGCCGCGCTCGCCGCGCTGCTCGTCGTCGGCGGCGGGCTGGGCAGCGCCCTCGTCGTGCACCGCAGCGGCGACCGCGTCGACGTCCTCGTCACCCGCGAGGACGTCGAGGCCGGCCAGCTGCTCACCGACGACGACTTCGCCGTGGCCCGGGTGGCGGCCGACGGCGGCGAGGTCGTGCCCGCCGCCGCCCGCGCGAACTTCGTGGGCACCCACGCCAGCGGCCGCATCCCCGCCGGCACCCTCGTCAACCGCACGATGTTCGTCGCCGGCGGTGTCGTGCCCGACGGCGCGGTCGTCGTGGGCGCCGTGCTCGGCCCCACCCAGCGCCCCGCGCAGCCGCTGGTCACCGGCGACGTCGTGCGGGTCTACCTCGTCGGTGGCGGCGACGGGACGTCGGCCGCGGGGACGCCCGGCGAGGTGCTGCTGGCGGCCGCGCGCGTGGTGTCCGCCGACGGTGCCGCCGCGGCCGCCGACAGCACGTCGGTGTCGCTGCTCGTGCCCGCCGACAGCGCGGGGGCCCTGGTCTCGGCGGCGGCCGCCGGGCAGGTCGCGCTGGCGGCGCTGGCCGGCTCCACCGCGCCCGTCGTCGACCTGGCGAGGGGCTGACCCGTGGCCCTGGTGACCTTCTGCTCCGCCAAGGGCGCCCCCGGGGTGACGACGAGCGCCGCGCTCGTCGCCGCGCTGTGGCCGCGGCCCGTGCTGCTGCTGCACGCCGACCCCGCCGGCGGC
>NZ_BAABIL010000704.1:0-566 GCF_039542765.1 Kineococcus glutinatus | reverse complement strand
GCCCCCGCCGCCGGCCCCGTGGCCCCCGCGCCGCGCCCGGTGACCGACGAGGCCGAGGACGCCCCCCGCCCCTGAGGCCCGCCCGCCCGGCCCGCCGCACGCCTCCCGGCGGGCGGGCGGCAGGATGGGGTCGTGGCCCGTCTGCGACTCCTCATCCCTCTGCGCTGGGCGGACATGGACGCCTACCGCCACGTCAACAACGTCGAGCTGCTGCGGCTGCTGGAGGAGGCCCGGGTGCGGGCCTTCAGCCGGCCGCTGCCCGGGCAGCGGCCGGACCTGCTCGCCACCGGCATCGTGGTCGCCCGCCACGAGGTGGAGTACCTGGCCCCCCTGGACTACCGGCCCGAGCCGGTCGCGGTGGACCTGTGGGTGCACGACGTGGGCGGCGCCAGCTTCGAGCTGGGCTACGAGGTGCGCGAACCCGGGGGCGAGGCGGTCTACCTGCTGGCGACGAGCTCGATGGTCGCCTACGACTTCGCCACCGGCCGCCCGCGGCGCCTCGACGAGGCCCAGCGCTCGCCCACGATCTCCAGGGCGCGCGTGACGCCGTCGTACTGCCCGTACCC
>NZ_BAABIL010000703.1:0-2328 GCF_039542765.1 Kineococcus glutinatus | reverse complement strand
CCGATGAGCACGACCGCCAGGTCGCGGGCGCGGCGGCTGCGCAGCAGGGACGCGGCCGCGGTCGTCGTGGCGCGGGAGGCCGCGACCGCGGTGAGGGTCGCCACGACGGCGCAGGGCGCGGCGAGCACCGCGGCCGGCAGGGACCGCGACCAGGTGACCGCGGTGAGCAGCCCCAGCACGAGGGTCACCACGCCGGGCACGCCGATGAGCCCGGCCAGCAGCAGGCCCGTCACCAGCGGCCGGCGGCGCACCGCGAACGTCGCGAAGCGGCTCGGGTCGAGCGTCTCGTCCACCCCGAACGCGACGAGCGGCACGAGCGCCCAGCCGAGCACCGCGAGCGCACCGGCACCGACGACGACGTCGGCGGCCACGGCCACGGGCTGCCCGCGCAGCAGGACCAACCCGGCGCCGGCGAGCCCCACGACCCACAGCCCCCACAGCCCGCCGAGGACGAGGGCGACGATCTGCCAGGGGCTGCGGCGCAGGCCGTTGCGCAGCAGGGTCAGCTTGAGGCGGACGAGGTGCGCAACCACGCGAGGCTCCCTGTGACGTCGGACCGGCCACCCACGAGGTCCACGAAGCGCTGCTCCAGCGAGCCGCCGGCGCGGACCTCGTCGAGGGTGCCGGCGGCCAGCACCCGCCCGGCGCTGACGACGGCGACGTGGTCGCACAGCCGCTCCACCAGCTCCATGACGTGGCTGGACAGCACCACGGTGCCGCCGCCGGCGACGAAGCCGGCGAGGATCTCCCGGATCGTGGCGCCGCTGACGGGGTCCACGGCCTCGAACGGCTCGTCGAGCACGAGCAGGCGGGGGGCGTGGACGAGGGCGCAGGCCAGCGCGACCTTCTTCGTCATGCCCGCGGAGTAGTCCACGACGAGGGTGTCGCGGGCCTCGGCGAGCCCCAGCGCGGTGAGCAGCTCGGCGGCGCGCTCCTCGGCGACGGCCCGCTCCAGGCCGCGCAGCAGCCCGGCGTAGCGGACGAGCTCGCGGCCGGTGAGCCGGTCGAAGAGGCGCACGCCGTCGGGCAGCACCCCCAGGCGGCGCTTGCCCTCGACGGGGTCGCTCCACAGGTCGCGCCCGAGGACGAGGGCGCGGCCGGTGTCGGGGCGCAGCAGACCGGTCGCCATGGACAGCGTGGTGGTCTTGCCGGCGCCGTTGGGCCCCACGAGGCCATAGAAGGAGCCGGCGGGGACCACGAGGTCGAGGGCGTCGACGGCGAGCTTGTCCCCGAAGCGCTTGGTGAGGCCCTGCAGCACGAGCGCTGCGGGAGGGTCGGGCGGCCGCTGCTCCACGCTTCCTCCTCCGGTGGGTGGGCCCCGAGGCTAACCGCGGGTGCGGGCGGGGTCGTCGGCCGATCGGTGCCGGACCGGCGCGACGGACGGAGCACCCCGGCGCGGGGCCCGCGACCCGACCCGCCACCCGCCCCGGGTCGCCCGCGAGGCGGCCGGACGGCTCGTAGGGTGGGCGGGCGGCCGCACGGCGCGATCCGCGGGGGACGAGCGGGGGAACCAGCAGGTGGTCGACCAGCAGGCGCAGCAGGGGGCGGCCGATCCCGTCCACGACCGTCCGCGGCAGCACCGGATCCGCCCGCGCACCTGGGTCCTCGTCGGCCTCGCCGTCCTCGTCGGCGGCGGTTACACCGGTGCCGCGCTGGCGCTGGGGGGCGAGGCGCCCCGCGGGACCTCCGTCCTCGGCGTCGACGTCGGCGGGATGGATCGCGATCAGGTCCGCGACGCCGTGCGGGCGGCCGCGGCGGACCTCCAGGCCCGGCCCGTCGCCGTGCGGGTCGCCGGGGCCGGCGCCGCCACCTCCGGTGAGGTCGCGCCGTCGGCCGCCGGGCTGTCCGTGGACGCCGAGGGCACCGCCGACGAGGTCACCTCCCCCGCCTGGGAGCCCCGCGACCTGTGGGAGCACGTCACCGGCGGCACCACCGTGCGCCCCGAGGTCGACGTCGACACCACCGCGCTGCGCGGGGCCCTGCAGCCGCTGGCCGACTCCGTGGCCCTCGCCCCGGTCGAGGGCGCCGTCACGTTCGAGGTCCGCCCCGGCACCCCGGCGGTGGTGGAACCCGTCGTCGCCGAGCCGCAGGACGGCCGCAGCCTCGACGTCGCCGCCGCCGCGGACCGCGTCGCCGCCGCCTGGCCCGTCCTCGACGGCGCGCCCGTCGAGGTGGAGGCGAGGACCGAGCGGCCCTCGGTGGACGCCGCCGCGATCCGGGCCGCGGCGGACGCCGTCGCACGGCCCGCCGTCGCGGGCGACCTGGTCGTGGCCGGCGGTGGCCGCGAGGTGGTGCTCGCCCCCGCGACGTTCGCGCCGGCGCTCGCCG
>NZ_BAABIL010000702.1:0-2066 GCF_039542765.1 Kineococcus glutinatus | reverse complement strand
CCACTACCAGGGGACGCGGACCCGGCGCGGCCGACGGGAGGGGGAGACCACCGTCACCGTTCGTCGGATGGCCGGCCGCGGCGCGCTCGGGAGACTCCACGGGCCCGACGCTACCCGTGCCCCAGGAGGAGCCCCGATGCAGCCGACGACGCCCGCCGCGCTCCCAGCAGCCCGGCGCCCCCGCCGGACCCGACCCCGCACCGCCGGAGGTGCCGTCGCGGCGCTGGCCGCCACCGTGGTCGTGGCCACGGCCGTCCCCGCCTCGGCGGCGCCCGCCGCACCCGTGACGGAGGCCCTGCCCGGCAACGCCCCGCTCAGCGCGCTGGCCACCGCGCGCCCCGCCGCGGTCGCGGAGGCCGAGCAGCAGTTCACGGCCCGCACCCCCGCCCGCTTCCGGGACCAGCGGCTCACGTGGGGGGACTGCCCCGCCAGCGCCGTGCCGACGCCGGAGGCGGCCGTCCTGCTGCCGCTGCTGGAGTGCTCGCAGGTCCGCGCCCCGCGCGACTGGAACGCCCCCGACGACGGCCACGAGATCACGGTCGCGATCAGCAGGCTGCGCAGCGAGGGCCCCCGCCCGGCCCGCACCATCCTCACCAACCCGGGCGGACCGGGCGCCGCGGGGCTGTACGTCCCGCTGATCCTGGCCGCCCGCCCGGCGGTGGCGGCCACCTCCGAGATCGTCGGCGTCGACGTCCGCGGCACCGGCTCCAGCACGAACGTCACGTGCGGTCTCGACGAGCAGGCCGTGCAGCTGACGCTCCCCGACCCCCGCGACCGCTCCCCGCAGGCCCTGGGGCGGACGGCCGCGGTGATGGCGGAGGTCGCCCGCGCCTGCCGCACCACCTCCGACCTCGCCCCGCACGTCAACACCGAGCAGACGGTCGCCGACCTGGACCTGGTGCGCGACGCCCTCGGCCGCGACCAGGTGGACTGGGTCGGCTACTCCGGCGGCACCTGGCTCGGCGCGCAGTACGCCACGTACTTCCCCGCGCGCGTGGGCCGCTTCGTGCTCGACTCCGCCGTCGACGTCGCCTCCCCCTTCCAGCAGGTCTTCGCCGAGGACCAGCCGCCGGCCTTCCAGCGCCGCTTCACCGCGGACTTCCAGCCGTGGGCCGCGCAGCACCACGACCGCTTCTTCCTCGGGCGCACCCCGCAGGAGGTGAACGCCACCTACGAGCGGCTGCGCGCCTCGCTGGCGGCCCGCCCGCTGGACCTCGGGCCGCTGGGCCGCTACGACGGCGCGACGGTCGACGTGCTCATCACCAGCGCGATGTACAGCAAGGCCCGCTTCGAGGAGCTGGCCGTCAGCCTGGGGGTGCTGCGGCTGCTGTCCAACGTCCGGCCGCTGCTGGACGGGGCCCGCGCGGAGCAGCTGCGCACCGAGCTGGAGCCGCAGCTGAGCCGGCTGGCCGCGCTGCTGCGGCGCAGCCCCACGATGCAGCCGCCCCTGGTGGCCGGGGGCGCGCTGGCCCAGGCCCCGGACGCGCAGACCGCGACCTTCTACAACACCACCTGCAACGACACCGCGTGGTCGCAGGGGGCGGACTTCTGGAACGACCTGGGTCGGCGCCAGGGCGAGCGCCACCCCCTCGTCGGCTGGGCGAAGACCCAGCAGCCGTGCGGTTACTGGGAGCGCCCGGCGCTGAGCCTGCCCCGGCCCGACGGCCGCGACCTGCCGCCGCTGCTGATCGTGCAGTCCGAGCACGACCCGGCCACCCCCGTGGAGGGCGCGCTGCGCAGCCACGCCGCCCTGGGCAGCTCCCGGCTGGTGCTGGTGGAGGACGAGGGCGACCACGCCCTGTACGCCGGCATCGGCAACCCCTGCGTCGACGGGGTCGTCGACCGCTTCCTCACCACCGGTCAGGCACCGGCGGGCGACGTGACCTGCGAGGGCACGGGGCTGCCGGAGCCGGGCTTCCCCCGGCTGTCGGACGCGCGGGCGGAGCTGCGCGCGCTGCTGCTCGGCTGACGCGGTGGCCCGCCCGCGGGGGTCGCCGCCGCGGGCGGGCCGGGTCGTCCCGGCCGGGCGGCGGCGGCAGGATGACCCCGTGACCGCCCCCGCGCCC
>NZ_BAABIL010000701.1:0-4339 GCF_039542765.1 Kineococcus glutinatus | reverse complement strand
TGTCGATGCCGCCCTGCCAGGTGGCACCCCCCGAGCCGGCACCGATGAGCAGCGCCGTCGTCGTGGCGGGGACGCTGACGTTCGTGCCGCCGCTGCTGCCGGAGGCCGCGCCGTCGAGGTAGAGCTTCGTGCTGGTGCCGTCGTAGACGGCGGTGAGCAGATGCCAGCCGCCCGTGGTCACCGCGGCGGAGGTGCTGTACTGCCGGGTGCCCGCGCTGGAACGCTCGAACGTCAGCTTGCCGTCCGGGCCCAGCGAGATCGCCCAGCCGCTCGTGGCACCGCTGGTGCCCTGCTCCTTGCTGACCAGGCGCGCGGTGGTGCCCGCCGCGGGCAGCGCGTCGGCGCGGAACCACAGCTCGACGGAGAACGGCGAGTTCCCGGTGTAGGGGTGGTGGACCCCGCACGTCAGGTGGCCGGTGCCGCTGAGCGTGTAGGAGGTGCCGGTGCCGCTGGGCAGCGCGCTCGGGTCGCCGGAGACGACGGCGCTGCCGGCCCGGGTGCAGGAGGCGGGTCCGCCGTAGTTGTCCTCGGCCGTCGTCGCGGTGTTGCCCTCGTCGAGCCGCCACAGGCTCTGCAGACCCGGGATGCGGTGCACCACGCTGGGATAGGTGCAGTTGGACCTGTAGTGCACACCGACCCGGCTGGCGGTGAGCGCCCGGTCGTAGATCGCGACGTCGTCGATGCCGCCGTGCCACGTCGTGGACGGTGACACGGCGCCGGGCACCCCGGAGATCGACCCGAACCGCAGCGTGCTGCCGGTGCTGGGCAGGCTCACGGATCCGCCGCTGCTGTTGGTGGCGCCCACCCCGTCGACGTACACCGCCATCGTCGTGCCGTCGAAGGTCGCGGCGAAGTGGTGCCACGCGTCGGCGACGGGGACCGTGGTGCTGACGCCCTGCTTGCTGGAGGCGGTGTTGTTGCTGCTGTTGTACCCGTTGAACCGTTCGAAGAACAGGGCCTTGGTGGGCGGGTGGTAGCTGAGCACCCACCCGTAGCGGGTGGCGGTGGTCGGGACCTCGTTGCTGACGAGCCGCGGGTAGATGCCCGTGGTACCGGTGCTCGTGAACCAGGCCCAGCCCTCGACGCTGAACGGCGCGGTCCCGGGGAAACCGAAGGCCGTGGAACCCGTCTCGACGTAGGACCCCGGTGGGCCGTAGACCTCCAGCGAACCCACCTGGGCGGCGGTCCACGTGCTGGGGCTGGTGAAGCTCAGCCGCACGTGGCGGTACGTGGTCGTGGACGCGGGCAGGGTGATCGTGACCACGTTGCTCGCCGAGGCGTCCGTCGAGTACGTGAACACGTAGCTCTGCGATGCCACGAGCTGCGTGAAGGTCGTGCCGTCGTTGCTGCCCAGCACGGAGAACGTCTGCGTCCGCGTGGTCCACGCCGGCGGCAGCCTGACGACGACCTTGGACACGACGACGGTCACCCCCAGGTCGACCTGCGCGGTGGACGACACGTAGGGCGTGGCGACGGTGCTCTCCCAGTACGTGGTCACGTCGGCGTCCGTCATGTGGGAGGCGACGTTCGTCGGCTGCCCCGGCGGGGTCCACTCGCTGCTGGCCGTCGCGGGCCTGCCGGCGGCGAGGTCCGCGAGGTGGGTCGGGTCCAGCGCCACCGCCGTGTTCGTCTCCTTCGTCGAGGGCCGCACCGCGCCGAGGGTGGGGCCGTTGACGTAGGTGGCGGTCAGGCCGCCGACGGAGTCCACCGCGCTCGTGCCGGCGGCCTCGCCGACGCGCCAGAAGTTCGTCACCCCGGTCGTCACGGGGATCGCGCCGCCGTAGGCGTCGCAGACGTAGTTCGCCCGCGACGCGCCGGTCACCGGGTGCGCCGTGGAGCTGGTGAAGACCGCGGAGACCCCGGGCAGCACCTGCACCACGACGGCGAGGAGCAGCACCGCGAGGGCCGCGCGCCAGCGGCGGCTCACGACTGCGCCTCCCACGTGAGGGTGGTGCTGCTGGTGAGCCCCTGCCCGGCGAGGACCGCCTGTGTCGCGGCGAGCCCGTCCGCCGAGACGGCGTCGGTGACGCTGAGCACCACCTGGAACGCCCGGGTGTCCGCCGCGCCGTTCCCCGGACCCCAGGTGGTGGCCGTCGGGTCGGGCCTGCCGGTGGCGTACGTCGAGGGCAGCGCGCTGAGCGTGCCGCTGTACACGGTGCCCGAACCGGCGGCGGTGAAGGTCGAGCAGCTCGGGCCCGAGGTGGCGGTGAGGGTGCCGCGCGTCACCGTGAGCCTGACGTGCGAGCCCAGCCCCGTGCCTGTCGTGGTGCCGCGCAACCGGACCTCGACGGGCAGCGAACCGGTGTAGGAGACCCGGTAGCACGTCGTCGCGCTGTCACCGGGCTTCATGTTCACGGCCGACAGCAGCACCGAGCCCGCGGCGCGGTCGTCGGAGAGCACGACCGTGCCGGCGCTGAAGGTGTTCGCGGCGGTCGACGTGCGGGCGGTGAAGGAGGCGTCGGCGACCTGCAGCAGCGACCCGCACGCCAGCAGCGCCACCAGCACCGGGGCGGCGGGGCGCACCCGGCGCGCGAGGGCGCGGCGCAGCGCTCGTCCCCGCACGGTGCCTCCCTCCCGGCGCCCGTGGTCCCGATCGTCGGGAGCGGCGCCGTACCGGACCCCATCGGCACCGGTGCCCGCCGGCTTGAGCGGGTACCGGTGCCGGCGTCCGGCGGGGGCCGGGCTCAGGAGGCGATGAACCCCAGCAGGTCGTGGCGGGTGACCACGCCCACCGGCTTGCCCTCCTCCACCACCAGCACCGCGTCCGCCTTCTCCAGCACGGCGCGGGTCTCCTCCACCGACTGCCCGGCCCCGATGAGCGGCAGGCCCGGGCCCATGTGCTTGGCCACGGAGTCCGCCAGGCTCGCCCGGCCGGAGAACACCGCGTCCAGCAGCTCCCGCTCGCTCACCGCCCCCGCGACCTCCCCGGCCATCACCGGCGGCTCCGCGCCCACGACCGGCATCTGCGACACCCCGTACTCGCGCAGGATGGAGATCGCGTCGTGCACCGTCTCGTTGGGGTGGGTGTGCACCAGGGCGGGGATGCCACCGCCCTTGGAGCGCAGCACGTCCCCGGCGGTGGCGCTGCCGTCCTGGCGCAGGAAGCCGTAGGAGGCCATCCACGGGTCGCTGAAGATCTTGCCCAGGTAGCCGCGGCCGCCGTCGGGCAGCAGCACCACGACGACGTCGTCCGGGCCCAGGCCCTCGGCGGCCCGCAGCGCCGCGACGACGGCCATCCCGCAGGAGCCGCCCACCAGCAGGCCCTCCTCCCGGGCCAGGCGGCGGGTCATCGCGAAGGAGTCCGCGTCGGACACCGCGATGATCTCGTCGGGCACCGCGGGGTCGTACGCGGTGGGCCAGAAGTCCTCCCCGACGCCCTCCACGAGGTAGGGCCGGCCGGTGCCGCCGGAGTACACCGAGCCCTCCGGGTCGGCGCCGACGACGCGCACCGGGCCGCCGGCGCGGTCGGCGGAGACCTCCTTGAGGTAGCGGCCGGTGCCGGAGATGGTGCCGCCGGTGCCGACGCCGGTGACGAAGTGGGTGACCCGGCCGTCGGTGTCCGCCCAGATCTCCGGGCCGGTGGTGGCGTAGTGGCTCGCCGGGCCCTCGGGGTTGGCGTACTGGTTGGGCTTCCACGCCCCCGGGATCTCCCGCGCCAGGCGGTCGGAGACCGAGTAGTACGAGCTGGGGTCCTCCGGCGCGACGGCCGTGGGGCAGACGACGACCTCGGCGCCGTACGCCTGCAGCACGTTGCGCTTGTCGACGCCCACCTTGTCGGGGCAGACGAACACGCAGCGGTAGCCGCGCTGCTGCGCCACGAGGGCCAGGCCCACACCGGTGTTGCCGCTGGTGGGCTCGACGATCGTCCCGCCCGGCGCCAGCAGCCCGTCCCGCTCGGCGGCCTCGATCATCCGCAGGGCGATGCGGTCCTTCACGGAGCCACCGGGGTTGAGGTACTCCACCTTCGCGAGGACGGTGCACGCCAGACCCTCGGTCACCCGGTTGAGCTTGACGAGCGGCGTGCCGCCGACGAGGTCGACGACGGATTCGGCGTAGCGCATGGGTTCATCGTCGCAGAGCGGCGGCCCCCGCTCCTCGCCCGTCTCCGGGTCCGGGCGCCCGGAACGGCCTGCGGCGGCGCCCGAACCCGCAGACGGGCGAGGGCGACGGGTCAGAGGGCCCGGCGCAGCGCCGCCAGGTGCTCCTCGGCGGCGCGCAGGGCCGCGGCGTCGCAGGCGGCGAGCACGTCGGCGCCCACGACCGCCACCTGGTCGCCCACCCCGTGCAGGACCAGCAGCGGCAGCGGCCGGCGCGGGAGCCCCTCGGCGTCGGCGGCGAG
>NZ_BAABIL010000700.1:0-3075 GCF_039542765.1 Kineococcus glutinatus | reverse complement strand
GGCGGGCAGGTCCGGCTCGGCGGCCGGGACGACGGCGGGCCGCACGCGCTGGCGCTCCGCGGGCGCCAGCGGCAGCAGCGCACGGCGGTCGCGCGGCACGTGGGAGCCGGGCCGCTCCCCGCGCAGGATGCCGCCGAGGTGGCCGGCGAGGTCGGTGTAGGAGTCGAAGCCGAGCACCGCGTCGGCCTCGGGCAGCTCGTCGGCGAGCTGCTTGCCGTAGCGCTCGGCGAGGCAGCCGACGGCCACGACGGCCTGCGTGCGGCCGCTCTCCTTCAGGTCCGCGGCCTGCAGGACGGTGTCGATGCTGTCCTTCTTGGCCTGCTCGATGAAGCCGCAGGTGTTGACGAGCGCGACGTCGGCCTCGGCCGCGTCGTCGACGAGGTCCCACCCCGCGGCGGAGAGCCGGCCGGCCAGCTCCTCGGAGTCGACGTCGTTGCGGGCGCAGCCCAGGGTGATCAGCGCGACGGAGCGGGGAGGCACCACGCCAGGGTACGCACCGGCACGGGGTGCCGACGCCGCAGCGCGGTGCCGCCCGGGCTCACCCCTCGAGGCGGACGGGCACCTGCCGGCCGTGGACGGCGTGGGCCTGCTGCGGCGGCGGGGCCGTGGCGGTGGGCGAGGGCACCGGGGGGCGTGGCGTCGGTGCCGGCGTCGGTGCCGGCGTCGGCGCCGGCGTCGGCAGCGACTCGGGGACGTCGGCGTCCGCGGGAGCCGGGTGGGGCGTCGCGGGGGCCGGGTGGTTGTCCTCCAGCAGCGCCCGCATCGGCCGCGTGGGGCGGAACCAGCCGCCGCCGGGGGGCAGCGCCGTGAGGCGCGTGCGGCCCAGCGGTACCTGGAACGCACCCGGCACGTCCTCCAGGTCGACGAACTCGATGTGCTCGGACTCCTGGGCGTAACCGGCGACCTCGGCGAAGGACAGCACGGTGACGTGCACGCCGTCGCGGCCCAGCGCCTCCAGGGGCTGGTGGAAGTTGCGCCCGTCGCCGCTGGCCACGACGAGGCGGACGAGGCGGTGGCTGGCCCGGCGTTCGGCGATGTGGCGCAGCATGTCCTCGTCGACGTCGTCGTCGGACTGCAGCTTGGGCCGGGCGAAGACGGAGTACCCGAAGCTGCGCAGCGCCTCGATCCAGCCCCGCATGCTCACCGCGCTGGAGGGCTGGACGTTGGTGAAGACGCAGCCCTCGACGTCGCGCTCGGCGGCGCCCCCGAGGAACCAGCGGGCGATGGCGTCGAAGCGGGGGCGCGAGGCGGGCGAGGGCCGGCCGCCGAGGATGCTCGACAAGGTCATGTCGATGTTCGGCGCATCCCACACGAGGAGGTCGAGCTCGCGCGCCGCGTCGGCATCGTGCACAGCCATGCGCACATCGTTGCACGGAGAGTCACCAAACGCGACGCAGTGCTCGCATAGCGTCACCCTGTGTCGCAGATGTCCCACGCCGGGACGGACCTCAGATCCGGTCCGTGAGCTCCCAGGCGTCCTCGGAACCCTCGTCGCCGTCCACCACGACGTCCGCGCCGGAGTCGTCCAGCAGCGCCGTGGGCGGCTCCTCCCCGCGGATCTGCGCCAGCGTGCCCGCCAGGTCCTCCGGCTTGACCAGCACGTCGCGCGCCTTCGACCCCTCGCTGGGTCCCACCACGCCCCGGGACTCCAGCAGGTCCATGAGGCGACCGGCCTTGGCGAAGCCCACCCGCAGCTTGCGCTGCAGCATCGACGTCGAGCCGAACTGGGTGTTCACCACCAGCTCCGCCGCGGCCAGCAGCACCTCCAGGTCGTCGCCGATCTCCTCGTCGACCTGCTTCTTCTGCACCGGCGCGACCACGTCGTCGCGGTAGGACGGCTGGAGCTGGCCCTTGACGTGCGCGACGACGGCCTCGACCTCCGACTCCGTCACCCACGCGCCCTGCACCCGCATCGGCTTGCTGGCGCCCATCGGCAGGAACAGGGCGTCCCCCTGCCCGACGAGCTTCTCCGCACCCGGCTGGTCCAGCACGACGCGGGAGTCGGCCAGGGAGGAGGTGGCGAACGCCAGCCGGCTCGGCACGTTCGCCTTGATGAGCCCGGTGACGACGTCGACGCTGGGCCGCTGCGTGGCCAGCACCAGGTGGATGCCCGCCGCCCGGGCCAGCTGCGTGATCCGCTGGATCGAGGCCTCGACGTCCCGCGGGGCGACCATCATGAGGTCCGCGAGCTCGTCGACGATCACCAGCAGGTACGGGTAGGGCTGCAGGACGCGCTGGCTGCCCGCCGGCACCTGCACCCTGCCCGCCCGCACCGCGCGGTTGAAGTCGTCGATGTGCTTGAACCCGAAGGCGGCGAGGTCGTCGTAGCGGGTGTCCATCTCCTTCACCACCCACTCCAGGGCCTCGGCGGCCTTCTTGGGGCTGGTGATGATCGGGGTGATGAGGTGCGGGATGCCCTCGTAGATCGTCAGCTCGACCCGCTTGGGGTCCACGAGGACCATCCGCACCTCCTCGGGCGTGGCCCGCATGAGGATCGAGGTGATCATGGAGTTGACGAAGCTCGACTTGCCCGCGCCCGTGGCGCCCGCCACGAGCAGGTGCGGCATCTTCGCGAGGTTGGCGACGACGTAGCCGCCCTCGACGTCCTTGCCCACGCCCATCACCATGGGGTGCTCGTTCTTGCGGGCGACGCCGCTGCGCAGCACGTCCCCCAGGGAGACGGTCTCGCGGTCGGTGTTGGGGATCTCGATGCCGATGGCCGACTTGCCCGGGATCGGCGACAGGATCCGCACGTCGGCGCTGGCCACCGCGTAGGCGATGTTCTTCGACAGCGCCGTGACCCGCTCCACCTTGATGCCGGGGCCGAGCTCCACCTCGTAGCGGGTCACCGTCGGCCCGCGCATGAAACCGGTCACCTTGGCGTCGATCTCGAACTGGTCGAGCACCGTCGTCAGCGCCTCGACGACGCGGTCGTTGGCGGCGCTGCGCGTCTTGTGCGGCGTGCCGGGGGTGAGCACGTCGTCGGAGGGCAGCGCGTACGCCACGTCCCCGGCGAGCACGAGCTGCTCCACGCGCAGCGACGCCGGCTCCGCGGCCGGCGCGGCACCGCCGCGG
>NZ_BAABIL010000699.1:0-693 GCF_039542765.1 Kineococcus glutinatus | reverse complement strand
GGGGTACTGGGACGACGACTTCGGTGCCGCCCGCAACCGCGCCCTGCAGCACTGCACGGGGGAGTGGGTGTTCTGCGTCGACGCCGACGAGGTGCCCGTCGGTGACGCCGGGGCGTTGCGCCGCGCCCTCGTCGGGACCGGGGCGGACGTCCTCGCCGTCGCGCAGGTCTCCGACGTCGCCGGTGGGTCGGGCCGGCAGCTCGGCTGCCTGCTGCCCCGCGTCCTGCGTCGTTCACGCTGCGGCTGGGAGGGCGCCCTGCACGAGCAGGTCGTCGCGCACCACGGTCCCACGCGCGTGGACACCCTCGGCGACGTCGTCCTGCGGCACAGCGGCCACGACCCGGCCCGGCGCGCGGCGCGGGGCAAGGCGGCGCGCAACCTCGCCGTCGCCGAGGCTGCGCTGGCACGTGTCCGGGCCGGCGCGGCCGGGGACCTGCAGGTGCACCTCGTCGCGGTGGCCCGCTCCGCGTGCGAGGCCGGCGAGCACCGCCGGGCGCTGGACGTGCTCGCCGAGGTGGACCTCGAGCAGGTCGGCGCGCACCACGGCACCCTGGCCGCGCACAGCGCGGTCGAGGCCGCGCTGGCCGCCGGGGAGCACGACCTCGCCCACCGGTGGCTGGGCGCGGCGCGCACCTGGGGGGAGACGCCGGCGGTGTGCCGGGGGCTGGAGGCGCAGGTCGCGCTGGCGGCGGG
>NZ_BAABIL010000698.1:0-2170 GCF_039542765.1 Kineococcus glutinatus | reverse complement strand
CCGGCCGACGTCGAGCACCCGCTGCGCCACGTGCGCAGCTCGCGCAACGAGAGGGGTCACCGCGCAGCACGGCCAGGTCGGCGTAGCCGCGCCCGCCGCGCACCCCGTAGCGGGCCGCGAGGGCGCCGTCGTCGACGACCTCCAGCCGCTTCAGGCCCCGCCCGGTGTAGAGGACGCGGACCCGGGCGGCGTCGTCGACGAGCTGGAACAGGTCCCGGTCGCCGGTGACGACGTCCACCGCCCGCCCGGCGGCGACCGCGCGCGCGGCGAGGGTGGCGATGACGTCGTCGGCCTCGAAACCCGCCGCCCCCACCCGCGCGATGCCCGCGGCGGCGAGCACCTCGGCCAGCAGCGGCACCTGCGGGCCCAGCGCGGCCGGGGTCTCCTCACCGCCGTCGGCGCCGACCCGGTGGGCCTTGTAGGAGGGCAGCGCCGCCACCCGGAACGCCGGGCGCCAGTCGTCGTCCCAGCAGGCCACCAGGCGCTGCGGGGCGTGTTCGCGCACCAGCATCGCGACGGTGTCGCAGAAGCCGCGCACGGCGTTGACGGGCGTGCCGTCGGGGGCGCGCACCGATTCGGGAACGCCGTGGAAGGCCCGGTAGTACAGCGAGGCGGCGTCCAGCAGCAGCAGCGTGTCCGGGCCGGCGGGGCGGGGCGTGGCCATGGGCGCGAGCGTAGGGGCCCGCACCGACGGCACCGGCGGCACCGACGGCACCGCGGCCGACCCGGATCCGTGCCGCGGCCGACCCGGACCGGTGCCCCGTCCACCTGCGGGCGGGGCCGCACCGGCGGCCGGCTCCACCCCAGGTCCCACCGGCGGACGCCGATCGGCGGATGCCGTCTGCGCCCCGGCGGCGCACAGTGGGGTGGTGCACACCCCGCAGGACCGGTCGGCAGCGCCCACCGGCACCGCACACCCGGAGGAGATCACCATGCCCGCCCCCAGCTCCACCCGTCGTCCCGCCCGCACCGGCCGGCGCGCCGCCGCGCTCCTGGCCGGCGCGGCGGCCCTCACCGCCGGACTGGGCGCGTGCAGCGCCTCCCCCGAGACCGGTGCGGAGGCCACCGGCACCGACCGCACCCCGCTGGAGGTCGTCAACGCCTCCCTGGCCAAGTCCACCGAGACCGCCACCGCGAAGTTCGCCCTGGACGTGCAGGCCAGCGGCGAGGGGGAGAACGCCACCGTCACCGGCGAGGGCGCCTTCGACGCCGCGCAGGAGGCCGCAGAGGTCCGCCTGCAGATCACCGCCCCCGGCGTCTCCGGTCTGCAGCCCACCGTCCGCCTCACCGGCGACACCCTCTACGTCACCGGCGTGCCCGGCATCGCCGCGGGCGCGTGGCTGCAGGCGCCGCTGGAGACCGGCGCGGACCTCGGGCTGGACGCCCACGCCCTCAACCCCGCCGAGCAGCTGCAGCAGCTGCGGGCGGTCTCCTCCGACGTGCGCGAGCTGGGCACCAGCACCGTGCGCGGGGTGGAGGCCACCGGGTACGCCGGCACCATCGACCTGCGCAAGGCCCTGGACAGCGCCTCCACGCCGGCCGAGCGGGCCGAGGCCGAGAAGGCGCTGGCCGACAGCGGCGTCAGCGAGGTGCCCTTCGAGCTGTACGTGGACTCCGAGGACCGCCCGGTGCGGATGGTCGTCGACGCCAGCGCCGAGCACGAGGGCCAGCGCGCCAGCGCGACGGTGTCGGTGGACTACTTCGACTGGGGCACCGACGTCGACGTGGCCGCCCCGCCGGCCGACGCGATCGTGGAGGCCCCCGCCGAGCTCGCCGCCACCGAGGCGCTGCAGACCTCCTGACCCCCGCCCCACCCGCTGAGCGGGGACCGCGCCGGTACCGGGACCGGCGCGGTCCCCGCACGGGTCGGGCCGGCGGGGTCGGGGCCGGGCCGGGGTCCGTAGGCTGCGCCCGTGGACGTCCCACCTGCCCGGCTGTACCGCGGCGGCGCGGTGTACAGCCCCGCCGACCCCTTTGCCACCGCCATGCTCGTCGCCGACGGGCACATCGCCTGGCTGGGCTCGGAGGAGGCGGCCGCCGCCCACGCCGGCGCCGGCGTGCAGGTCGTCGACCTGCACGGCGCGCTCGTCACCCCCGCCTTCGTCGACGCCCACGTGCACACCACCGAGACGGGGTTGGTGCTCACCGGCCCGGACCTGTCCGCGGTGCG
>NZ_BAABIL010000697.1:0-2167 GCF_039542765.1 Kineococcus glutinatus | reverse complement strand
ACGCCAAGGGCCTGGGCGTGCACGCCGCCTCCGAGGTCGTCGTCCCCGTCGGCACCGCCAGGACCTTCACCGCTCAGGTCGGTGTGCACCCCACCAGGGGCTACGCCGGTTCCGTGGTGTTCCAGGTGTGGAACGGCAGCACCAAGCTCGCCGACAGCGGCACGATGGGCGGCGGGCAGGCCGCCAAGACCCTCACCGTGAACGTGGCGGGGATGTCCGAGATCCGCCTGGTCGTCACCGACGGCGGCAACGGCAACGCCGACGACCACGCCACGTGGGGCGACGCCAGGCTCCTGTCCTGATCCTGCCGACCCGGCCCGTCGTCACGACGGGCCGGGTCCGCCGTCCCCCCGACGGCCCGCGGCCTACGATGGGCCGCGTGACGGGAGACGCCGCGTGAGCACCGCAGTACCCACAGCAACCGTCGCTCCGGAGACCGCCACCCGCCGCGCCGACCTGCGCGCCCGGCTGCTCGGGAGCGGGTCGGAGATCGACGGGGAGTCCTGGCGGCGCTCGTGGCTGCCGCTGCTGCTCGTCACCGCCGTCGGCGGCCTGCTGCGGTTCTGGCACCTCGGCACCCCGCACCGCCTGGTGTTCGACGAGACGTACTACGTCAAGCAGGCATACTCCCTGCTGCTGCACGGCCACGAGATGCGGACCGACCCGGGCATCGAGCAACCCGACGCCCTCTTCACCGCCGGCACGCCCGACGTCTTCACCAGTGCCGCGGACTTCGTCGTCCACCCACCCGTCGGCAAGTGGATGATCGCCGTCGGGGAGTGGCTGTTCGGCATCGACAGCTCCACCGGCTGGCGGTTCACCGCCGCGCTGTGCGGCACCCTGTCGCTGCTCATCGTCGGGCGCGTCGCGCGCCGGCTGTTCCGCTCCACGCTGCTCGGGGTCACGGCGGCGCTGCTGCTGGCCACCGACGGGCTGCACCTCGTCCTCAGCCGCACCGGGTTGCTCGACGTGTTCCTCATGTTCTGGGCGCTCGTGGCGTTCGCGTGCCTGCTGCGCGACCGCGACGCCGCGCGGGAACGGCTGGTCGAGCGCCTGGCACCGACGTGGCCGGCCCGCCCCGCCGGGTTCGGCCCGTCCCTCGGGCTGCGGCCCTGGCGGCTGGCCGCGGGCGTGAGCCTCGGCCTGGCCTGCGGGGTGAAGTGGTCCGGCGTCTACTTCCTCGCGGTGTTCGGCCTCATGACGGTGCTGTGGGACGCCGGGGCGCGCCGCTCGGCGGGGGTGCGGAACTGGCTGGCGGCGGGCGCGGTGCGCGACGGGATCGGCGCCTTCTGCGCGATGGTCCCCGTCGCCGTGGTCACCTACGTCGCGACCTGGGCCGGCTGGTTCCGCAGCAGCGACGGCTACGACCGGCAGTGGGGCGCGCAGCACCCCGCCGACGGGCTCGCCGGGTTGGTGCCCGACGCGCTGCGCAGCCTGTGGCAGTACCACCAGGAGGCGTACCGGTTCCACATCGGCCTCAGCACCCCGCACCCGTACATGTCCAGCCCCTGGTCGTGGCTGGTGCAGGGCCGCCCGACGTCGTTCTTCTACGAGGGCACGACGCGCGGGCAGGGCGGGTGCGAGGCCGAGCAGTGCTCGCAGGCCATCACCTCCCTGGGGACCCCGCTGCTGTGGTGGAGCGCGGTGCTGGCGGTGGTGGTCCTCGTCGCCGTGTGGGCGCTGCGCCGCGACTGGCGGGCCGGTGCGGTCCTGGCGGGGTTCGCCGCGGGCTACCTGCCGTGGTTCCAGTACCCCGACCGCACGATCTTCACGTTCTACGCGGTGGCGTTCTCCCCGTGGGTGGTGCTCGCCGTCGTGCACGTCGTGGGCCTGCTGCTGGGCCCCGACCCGGCCGCCGCCCGGGGTGCCGGCACCCGGGCGGGAGCGGTGCACCGCCGCCGGGTGGGGGCGGTGCTCGCGGGGGCCGTCGTCGTGGCGTGCGTGGCGTGCTTCGCGTACTTCTGGCCGGTCTACACCGCCCAGGTCGTCCCCTACGGCGACTGGAGCGCGCGGATGTGGTTGCGCAGCTGGGTGTGAGCGGACCCCGGGCGCGGCGCGGCGGCCGGTTGCGGCCTCCGGGCGCCGCGGGGAGGATCGGCCCGTGACGGACGCCGCGACGACGGGGCCCCCCGCCGCGGCCCCCGCGCGGGGGGCCCCGCTGACGAGG
>NZ_BAABIL010000696.1:0-4091 GCF_039542765.1 Kineococcus glutinatus | reverse complement strand
GCTGCTGACGCACCTGCCGCCCTACGTGGAGGCCGCGGTGGCGCTGGCGGCGGCCCGGGGCGCCTTCGGCGGGCCGGCCGAGGTCGTCGTGCCCGACGGCCGCTACGAGGTCTGACGCGCGCGGCCGCCCCGCGGCCCGTCGGCCCCCTCTGCGAGGCTGGGGCGGTGAGCACCACGAGCACCCCCGGCCCCGCGCGCGTCGACGGCCGCGCACCCGACGAGCTGCGCCCCGTGCGCATCACCCGCAACTGGCTGGAGCACGCCGAGGGCAGCGTCCTGGTGGAGTTCGGCAGCACGAAGGTGCTGTGCGCGGCCTCCTTCACCGAGGGCGTGCCCCGCTGGCGCAAGGGCTCCGGCAACGGCTGGGTGACGGCGGAGTACGCGATGCTGCCGCGCGCGACGAACACCCGCGGCGAGCGGGAGTCGGTCAAGGGCCGCATCGGCGGGCGCACCCACGAGATCTCCCGGCTCATCGGCCGCAGCCTGCGGGCCGTGGTGGACACCGCGGCGCTGGGGGAGAACACCGTCGTCCTGGACTGCGACGTGCTGCAGGCCGACGGCGGCACCCGCACCGCCGCGATCACCGGCGCCTACGTGGCGCTCGCGGACGCCGTGGCCTGGGCCAAGGGCAGGGGGCTGGTCCGCGCGTCGAAGCAGCCGCTGACGGGTTCGGTGAGCGCGGTGAGCGTGGGCGTCGTCGACGCCCGCCCCGTCCTGGACCTGCGCTACACCGAGGACGTCGCCGCGCACACCGACATGAACGTGGTGATGACCGGCGACGGGCGCTTCGTGGAGGTGCAGGGCACCGCCGAGGCCGTGCCGTTCGACCGCGCCGAGCTCGACGCGATGCTGGACCTGGCCGCGGGCGGCTGCGCCCGGCTCGCCGGGATCCAGCAGGACGCGCTGGCGGGGGCGGGAGCGTGAGCCGCCTGGTGCTGGCCACCCGCAACGCGCACAAGGTGGGCGAGCTGCGCGCCATCCTCGGCGAGCACCTGCCGGGGGTGGAGGTGGTCGGGGTGGACGCCTTCGACGCCGATCCCGAGCGCGCCGTCGGCGACGTCGTGGAGTCGGGGGTGACGTTCGCGGAGAACGCGCTGCTCAAGGCGCGGGCGGTGGCGGCGGGCACGGGGCTGCCCGCGGTCGCCGACGACTCCGGCATCTGCGTCGACGTCCTGGGCGGTGCGCCGGGGATCTTCTCGGCGCGCTGGTGCGGCCGGCACGGCGACGACGCGGAGAACATGCGGCTGCTGCTGGCGCAGCTGGCCGACGTCCCCGCGCAGCACCGCGGGGCGCGCTTCGCGTGCGCCGCGGCCCTCGTGCTGCCGGACGGCTCCGAGCACGTGGAGCTGGGGGAGCTGCGCGGCGTGCTGGCCGCGGCGCCCAGCGGCGGTGGGGGGTTCGGCTACGACCCGGTCCTGGTGCCGGACGCCGAGCGCGGCCCGGGTGGGCGCGGGCGCAGCTGCGCGGAGCTCAGCGCCGGGGAGAAGAACGCGATCAGCCACCGCGGCCGGGCGTTCCGGGCGCTGGCCCCCGTGGTGGTGCAGGCGCTGGGCTGAACCGGTACAGCCGAGCCTCGCGGGAGTCCGGCTGCGGTTAGCCTGCCGCCATGCTGCGCCTGCGAGCCGCCGTGCGCCCCTACGACTGGGGTGCCGAGGGCGCCATCTCCCGCTTCCTGGGGCGCGACCCCGAAGGGGGCCCGGAGGCGGAGCTGTGGATCGGCGCGCACCCCGGCTGGCCCACGCCCACCGAGGACGGCCGCACCCTCGCCGAGGTCGTCGCCGCCGACCCGGACGCGGCGCTGGGTGCCGCCGACGTGGCCCGCTTCGGCCCCCGCCTGCCGTTCCTCACCAAGGTGCTGGCCGCGGGCAGACCGCTGTCGGTGCAGGTGCACCCGACGCCGCAGCAGGCGCGGGAGGGCTTCGCCGCGGAGGACGCGCGGCACCCCCCGCGCGTCCTCCGACGGCATCCGCGGCACCGACGCCGACCGGGTCGGGCCCTTCCGCCTCGTGGGCTCCGGCACCGCCGAGCCGCGGCTGGTGCGCGACGCAGCCTTCGCCTGCTTCGGGGTGGCCGCCGCGGCGGGCCTGGCGCTCGTCGCGCTGAGCGGGGCGTGGTGGCTGCTGGCGGTCGGCGCCCTCAGCATCGTCGCGGCCTGGTACTACACCGGCGGCAAGCACCCGTACGGCTACGCGGGCCTCGGCGAGGTGTTCGTCTTCGTCTTCTTCGGGCTGGTCGCCGTGCTGGGCACCGCCTACGTCCAGACCGGCCGCGCCGGCTGGCCCGCCCCCGCGGCGGCCGTCGCGATCGGGGCGCTGGCCTGCGCGATCCTCGTCGCCAACAACCTGCGCGACGTGCCCACCGACGCCGTCGCGGGCAAGCGCACCCTCGCCGTCCGGCTGGGGGCGCGGCGCACCCGGGGGTTGTTCGCCGGGCTCGTGGCGGTGGGTTTCGCGGCGGCGCTGGCACCGGTGGCGCAGCACCCGGGGGTGCTGCTGGTGCTGCCCGCGCTGGCGCTGGCGGTGCGGCCGGTGCGCACGGTGCTGTCCGGGGCGGGGGGCCGGGACCTGGTGCCGGTGCTGCGCGACGCGGGGCTGCTGGAGCTGGCCGTGGGGGCGCTGCTCGGGATCGGGCTGGCGCTGTAGGCCGCGGCGCGCCCCGCGGGCGCCGCGCCCCGGCCGCACCTACCCTGCGCGCATGACCGAGCTGGACCTGCAGGCCGACGGCAGCCACCGCTACCTGGCGACCACCACGACGGCGGACGGCACCGCCCGCGAGCACACCGTCCTGTGCGACGAGGAGCTGCTCGCCGAGCTGGGCCTGGGGCGGACGGAGGAGCCGCTCCTGGTGCGCCGGGCGCTGGAGACCATGCTGCGCGCCGCCGGGGAGGACGGGGAGCTGCCGGCCGTCATCGACCTGCGTGCCCTGGGCGAGGAGCGGCCGGAGCTGCTCGACGCGCTCCGCCAGCGCACCGCGCTCTGAGCGCCGCGCGCCGGGCACGGCCCGGTGCGCGGCTCAGCGCGGCGCCGGGCCCCGCCGCTGGTCGTCGGCGGCGTCCTCGGCGTCGTTGTCGGCGTCGGCGCGCCGCCCGAAGCTCGTCGGCCGCGGCCCCTGCGCCACCCGGCGGTCCACCCGCCGCTGCAGCGCCAGCGCCATCTCCTCCCGCTGCCGGCGCAGCAGCAGCAGCGACAGCAGCACCGAGACCAGGGCCGCCAGGCCGATGGCCAGCAGCCCGCGGGCGCCCGCCCAGGTGAGCACCACCAGGCACAGCACGAACACCCCGAGGCGCAGCACCGTGTACTTCAGGTACGGACCCATCGCTCAGACCCCCGCGTAGGAGTGCAGCCCGTTGAACACGAGGTTGACGAGGGTGAAGTTCGCCACCAGGCAGGCGAAGCCCACGGTGGACAGGTAGGCGGCGCGGCGGCCGTCCCAGCCGCGGGTGGCGCGGGCGTGCAGGTAGGCGGCGTAGACGACCCAGATGACGAACGACCACACCTCCTTGGCGTCCCAGTTCCAGTACCGCGTCCACGCCTTCTGCGCCCAGATGGCGCCCGCGATGAGGGTGAAGGTCCACAGCACGAACGCCACGGCGTGCAGCCGCGCGGAGGTCCGCTCCAGCTCCTGGGTCGTCGGCAGCGCGTCCATGAAGGAGGCGCCCGAGGCCCTGCCCGCGGCGCGGCGGCGCTCCCGGGAGTCCTGCACCAGCTGCAGCACCGTCGTGGAGAAACCCACGGTGAACAGCGCGCTGGCCAGGAACGCCACGGCCACGTGGATGACGAGCCAGTAGCTGTCCAGCGCCGGCACGAGCTCGGCGGCCTCGACGTAGAAGGTGCGCAGGGCCAGGCCGAGGGTGAGCAGCACGGGGCCGACGACGAAGGTGCCGAGGTAGCGCAGGTCGCGGCCGCCGCCGAGCCCGGAGCGGCGGGCCTGCCACAGCGCCCCGAGGAAGACGCCGGTGACGACGACGGCGCCGGTCACCGCGAACTCGAACATGTTGCCCCACGGCACCCGCTGCACCGAGAACCCGCGGGTCAGCACGAACGCCAGGACGGCCTGGGCCAGGCCGGTGGTCCGGTAGGCGCTGGACCAGC
>NZ_BAABIL010000695.1:0-1143 GCF_039542765.1 Kineococcus glutinatus | reverse complement strand
CGCGGCGCGCGCGGTGCTCGGCGAGCTGCGCGCGGTGGCTGGTGCGCCCGTGCCGGCGGTCGACGAGGGTGTTGCCGAGCAGCGCCAGGGGGCTGAGCACGCCGAGCAGCAGGAAGTACGGGTTGTGCGTGTAGAGCACCATGGCGACGCTGCTGACCAGGGGCAGCAGCGCGGCGATGACGGGCAGGGGCCGCCGCACGGGCTCGGCGGGGGGCGTCGGCAGCCGGAAGCGGGTGCTGTGCTCGCGGGGCAGCAGCCGCGGCGGCCGGTTGTAGTCGAGCGTGCCGTCGCCGGTGGGCTGCAGCGCCGCGTCGGGCGGGGTGGGGACGGCCACCTCCAGCAGCACCGCGCCCACCCGCAGCGGGGTGCCGGGCGGCCAGGGCCGGGGTTCGGCGTCCAGGTCCACCCCGTCGCCGGGGTCGCCACCGGGGTCCTCGCCGTCGGCGTCGTCGGCGTCGCCCGCCCCGAGCCGGGCACCGCCGGCCGGGGCGCCCACGAGGACGGCGCCGGAGCCGTCGACGTCGAGGAGGAGGGCACCGGATGCCGTGGCGGCACCGGCCAGGCGCACGGTGTCGGCGTCGCCGGAACCGGCGGTGGCGCGCCCGGGGCGCAGGCGGTGCACGACCCCGCACCCGGGGCCGCCCACCACGCGCAGCTCCACGACGCCGTCGGGTTCGGCGGGCAGGCCGCCGGCGGGGTCGCCCACGCTGACGACGCCACCCTCGCGCAGCGCGCTGTCGGCGAGCGCCTGCCCGCCGGGCACGGCGGTGCCGTCGACGTGCAGGGTGCCGGGCCCGGTGCCGGCGGCGGCGGCCAGGGCGCGCGCCACGTCGGCGACGGGGCTGGCCGGGTCGGCGTCGAGCACCACGTCCTCGACGAGCCCCCGGGCGGGGTCGACGACGGTGAGGTTCAACCGCATCCGGGTCCTCGTCCTCCGATCCCGTCCTCGTGGGTGCGTTCCCGGTCCTGCCGCCCGCGGCCCGGGCCGCCTCCCAGGATCGGTGCGGCCCGGGCGCGCACGGCCCGCCCGGGCCGGTGCGGCCCCCGGACGGGGCAGGCGGAGCACCCGTCCGGCGCACGGCCGCCGGACCCGCCGCACCCGCGCGCGGCGGGTTCGCCCGCAGCGGACGGGACTGGTCGCCG
>NZ_BAABIL010000694.1:0-2169 GCF_039542765.1 Kineococcus glutinatus | reverse complement strand
CGACGGCACCGCCGGCGGGGCGGGCGCGCTGCAGTCCCTGGTGTCCCGGTTGCGCCGTGCGGGTCCAGGGCGAGGCGCAGCCGCAGCGCCAGCCCGGCGCGGGCGTCGTCGGCCTCGACGAGCACCACCTGCGCGCCGTCCTCCTCGCGCTGCTCGATCCGGCGGCGCTCCCAGCGGGGCACCGCGTGTGCGCCGGCGCGCGAGCCCGCGACGCCCGGGGTGCCGGACCAGCCGTCGCGCTGGGTCGCCAGCAGCGGCAGCCGGGCGGGGGCGTCGAAGGAGCTGTGCGCGACGGCGGGCACCGCGGTGAGCGCCAGCGCGTCCAGCCCGTCGTCGCCGAGGTCGCCGAGGTCGGCGCCGAGGTGCAGGACGGCGGGCAGCCCGTCGCCGGCGGCGGCGAGGACGAGGTCGGTGCCGGCCGCGGACAGGCGCAGGACCGCACCGGTGGTGTCGCGCGTCATCCCTTGGTGGCTCCCAGCGTGAGGCCGGAGACGAACTGCTTCTGCAGGGCGAAGAACACCACGAGCGTCGGGATCGCCACGAGCATCGAGCCCGCCGACAGGAGGTTGTAGTCGGTGAAGAACTCGCCCTTGAGGTTGTTCAGGGCGCTGGTCATCGGGAACTTGTCGCCGGACTGCAGCAGCACGGTGGCCCAGAAGAACTCGTTGTAGATCCAGGTCACCTCCAGCACGCCGAGGGCGGCCAGCGCGGGCCGGCACAGCGGCATGGTGATCTGCCAGTACTGCCGCCAGATGCTGAGGCCGTCGACCTGGGCCGCCTCGTAGAGCTCGTGCGGCAAGGTCTTCATGTAGTTGCTGAGCACGAAGGTGCAGAAGCCGGTCTGGAAGGCGACGTTGACCGCCACGACGGCGAAGTGGGTGTTGAGCAGCGACGGGGAGTCGCTGAGCCAGATCGGCAGCTCGACCGCCCGGAAGAGGCGGTAGAGGGGGATGAGCAGCGCCTGCTGGGGCAGCAGGTTCGCCGCGGTGAACAGCCCGAGCAGCGCCAGGTTGAGCTTGAAGCTGAACCGCGCCAGGACGAAGCCCACCGAGGAGGCCAGCAGCAGCGCCAGCAGGACCGAGGGCACGGTGATGTAGACGGAGTTGAGGAAGTAGCGGGCCATGTCGCCCTGGGTCCAGGCCCGGCTGAAGTTGTCCAGCGTGAAGCCGCCGAAGGACGCGTACCCGTGGGTCGTCGTGTAGGCGTAGTCGCGGAACGAGTTGAACAGCCCCCACAGCAGGGGGAACACCCACGCCACGGAGATCGCGACCAGGAAGGCGTGCGCGGCCACGGTGCCCGGGCGCACGCCGCCCCGCGGGGCGGGCCCCGGCGCGACCCGCCGGGGCCGGACGGCGGCGGGGGCGCTCATCGGTCCTCCTCGCGGAACACGGTGTACAGGTAGGCGGAGATGAACACCAGCGAGATGACCAGCATGATCGTGGCGAGGGCGGAGCCGAAGCCGATGCGGCTGGCCTCGCCGACGATGTTCTGGGTGACGAGGGCCCCGATGAGCTCCAGGCCGTTGGTGCCGCGGTTGATGATCCACACCAGGTCGAAGGCGCGCAGCGACTCGATGACCGTCACCACGAGCACGATGACGTTGATGGGCCGCATGACGGGGAACACGATCCGGAAGAACGTCTGCACCGGCCCGGCGCCGTCCACCTGCGCGGCCTCCTTGAGCGCGCCGTCGACGCCCTTCAGGCCGGCCAGGTACAGCAGCATGATGTAGCCGACGTGGCGCCAGGAGGAGGCCACCAGGGCCGCCCAGATGTTGACGTCCGGGTCGCCGTACCAGTCGACCGTGGTGCCGAACACGGCGTTGATGAGGCCCTGGTCCCGGGAGTACATGAGCTGCCAGATGAAGCCGACGAGCGCCAGGGACAGCACGACGGGCAGGTACAGCGCCGTCTGGTAGATCCGGCTGCCCTTCAGCTCCTTGTCCAGCAGCACCGCGAGCAGGACGCCCAGGGGCGTGGCCACGCAGAACATGACGACCAGCCACAGCAGGTTGTGCTCCATCGCCGGCTCGAACGGCGGGTAGATGGTGAACACGTCGACGTAGTTCTTGGTGCCGATCCACTCGATGGCGGACAGCCCGCCGATGCCGTCCCAGCGGGTGAACGACAGCAGGACGGAAGCGATCGCCGGCAGCCAGACGAGGCCGAC
>NZ_BAABIL010000693.1:0-2350 GCF_039542765.1 Kineococcus glutinatus | reverse complement strand
GCCGTGCCCGACGGGGTCGCCGCCTCCGCGGGACCGGGGCCCACCCACGCCAGGAGCAGCCCGTCCTCCCCGCGCAGGAAGCGGTGGCAGCGCACCCCGCCCGTGGCGCGGCCCTTCGGCGGGTACTCCGCCAGCGGCGTCACCTTCACGGTGCCGTTGGCGGTGCCCTCCAGCGCCTGGGAGGAGCCCGCCACCGTCACCACGACCGCGTCGCCGCTGCCGGGGGAGTCGGGGGCCACGGCGCCGAAGAACACGACCTTCTCCCCGGGGGACAGCCGGACCCCCGCCATGCCGGCCGCGGCACGGCCCTGGGGGCGCACGGCCCCGGCGGGGAAGCGCAGCAGCTGCGCGTCGGAGGTGACGAACACGAGGTCGTCCTCGGCGGTGGTGAGCGCCACCGCACCGACGACCTCGTCGCGGTCCCTCAGCGCGACGAGGTCGACCTCGTCGCGGTTGCCCAGGGGCTCCGGCACGACCCGCTTCACCACACCCTGCGCCGTCGCCAGCGCGACGCCCGGCCCGGTGCCCTCCTCCACCAGCGGCACCAGGCACAGCACCCGCTCGCCCTTGGCCAGGTCGGCGAAGACGCCCACCGGGACCCCACCGGACATGGCCGGCCGCCCGGCGGTGGGCGGCAGCGCCGGCAGCTCCAGCACCGGCAGGCGCACCAGCCGCCCCCTCGACGTCACCACCCCCACGGACCCGCGGGCGGTGGCGGGGGCGGTGGACACCACCAGGTCGTGCTTGGTGCGGCGGCCCTCGGTGCCCAGCGGCTCGTCGGTGGCCGTGCGCGCCAGCAGACCCGTGGACGACAGCAGCACCCGGCAGGGGTCGTCGGCCACCTCCAGCGCCATCGGCCGCCCACCGGTGCCGGTGGCCGGCCCGTCGGAGGCCAGCAGCACCGTGCGCCGCGGCGTGCCGTGCTCGGCCGCCACGTCGGCCAGCTCGTCGGAGACGAGCTTCTTCAGCCGCCGCTCGGAGTTGAGGACCGCCGTGAGGGCGGCGATCTCCCGGCGCAGCTGCTTCTGCTCGGTCTCCAGCTCCAGGCGGGAGAACTTCGTCAGCCGCCGCAGCTGCATGTCGAGGATGTAGGCGGCCTGCGTCTCGGACAGGTCGAACACCTGCACCAGCCGGGCGCGCGCCGCGGCCGCGTCGTCGCTGGCCCGCACGATCTGGATGACCTCGTCGATGTCGAGGATCGCCACCAGCAGGCCGTCGACGAGGTGCAGCCGCTCCTCCTTGCGCCGCAACCGGTACGCGGTGCGGCGGCGGACGACGTCGACGCGGTGGTCGACGAACACCTGCAGCAGGTCCTTCAGGCCGAGGGTGCGGGGCTGGCCGTCGACGAGGGCGACGTTGTTGATGCCGAAGGACTCCTCCATCGGCGTCAGCCGGTACAGCTGCTCCAGCACCGCCTCGGGCACGAAACCGTTCTTCACCTCGATGACGAAGTGCAGGCCCCGGGTGCGGTCGGTGAGGTCCACGACGTCGGCGACGCCCTGCAGCCGCTTGGCGGTGATGGCGTCCTTGATGCGCTCGGTGAGCCGCTCGGGACCGACCCCGAGGGGCAGCTCGGTGACGACGATCCCCTTGCGGCGCGGGGTGATGGCCTCCACCCGCGTCGTGGCCCGGGTGCGGAACGTGCCGCGGCCCGTCTCGTACGCCTCCCGCACGCCCTCCAGGCCGACGATCCGCCCGCCGGTGGGCAGGTCCGGTCCCGGCACGAACCGCATGAGGTCGGCCGTCGTCGCCTTCGGGTCGTCGATGAGGTGGCGGGCGGCGGCGACGACCTCCGCGAGGTTGTGCGGCGGCATGTTCGTCGCCATCCCGACCGCGATGCCGCTGGCGCCGTTGACGAGCAGGTTCGGGAAGGCGGCCGGCAGCACGCCCGGCTCGGTGAGGCGGTCGTCGTAGTTCGGCACGAAGTCCACGACGTCCTCGTCCAGGCCCGTCGTCATCAGCAGCGCCGCCGTCGCCGGGCGCGCCTCGGTGTAGCGCTGCGCGGCCGGGCCGGCGTCGGGGGAGCCGAAGTTGCCGTGCCCGTCGACCAGCGGCAGGCGCATCGTGAACGGCTGCGCCTGGCGGACCAGGGCGTCGTAGATGGCGCTGTCGCCGTGCGGGTGCAGCTTGCCCATCACCTCGCCCACCACGCGCGCGGACTTCACGTGCGGGCGGTCGGGGCGCAACCCCATGTCGTGCATCATGTACAGGATCCGCCGCTGGACGGGCTTGAGGCCGTCGCGGGCGTCCGGCAGGGCCCGGGAGTAGATGACGGCGAGCACCTCGCCCTCCTCGACGTCGAGGAGGGCGAGGTGCTCGCCGTCATCGGGTACTCCGGTGCCGGCAAGTC
>NZ_BAABIL010000692.1:0-1351 GCF_039542765.1 Kineococcus glutinatus | reverse complement strand
TCCGTCGCTCACGTCGACCACCTCCTGCCCGAACCGTGCGGCGGGGGACGCCGCCGGGGCCAGCGAGCGTGCCGGAACGGCAAGATGCGGCCATGGGCGGGACGGGTGGATCCGCGGGTGCGGAACCGGCGCGCGGTGCGGTCGACGAGGTGGTGCACGGGCTGGGGCCGCGGCTGCGGGCGCTGCGCCGCCGCCGCGGGGTCACCCTGGCGGAGCTGTCGCGCAGCACCGGCATCTCCACGAGCACCCTGTCCCGGCTGGAGTCGGGGCAGCGCCGCCCCACCCTGGAGCTCGTGCTGCTGCTCGCCCGCGCCCACCGGGTCGCCCTCGACGACCTCGTCGGGGCACCGGAGACCGGCGACCCGCGCATCCGGATGCGCCCCGTCACCCGCTGGGGGATGACGGTGGTGCCGCTGTCGCGCCGGCCGGGGGGCCTGCAGGCGTACAAGCTCCTGCTGCCGCCGGCGCCGGAGGAGGTGCCCGAGCAGCGGGTGCACGACGGCTACGACTGGCTGTACGTGCTCACCGGCCGACTGCGGCTGCTGCTGGGCGACGCCGACGTGGTCCTCGCGGAGGGCGAGGCGGCGGAGTTCGACACCCGCACGCCGCACGGCTTCGCCAACCCCGGCCCGGGGACGGCGGAGGTGCTCGCCCTCTTCGGCGAGGCGGGCGAGCGGGTGCACGTGCGCGCCCGCGCCCGCCGTGGTGGTTAGGGCCGCTCGCGCTCCGGCTTGACGGGTGAAACCGCGGGGTGGCTACACTCGCCGATCATTCGAACACCTGTTCGAAGGGGGGTCGGATGTCTGCACGCGTGGTCGTCGTCGAGGACGCCGGGGTTCCCACCTCGCTGACCTGGCGGGGCCGGGGCCTGCCGGTGCGGTCCGCCAGGCGCTGGCACGAGCGGCCCCCGATCCCGTGGTGGCGCAGCCTGCGGCGGCTGGACCGGGCGAGCGCGGCGGCGCTGGTGGACCGGGAGCGCTGGTGCGTGGAGGCCCGGCTGGACGACGGGACCGGCGACGGCGGGGGCGCGGTCCTCGTCGTGGAGGCCGTGCGCGGCGAGGACGGCTGGCTCGTCCTCGGCGTCGTCGAGCCCCACGTCCTCGAGTGAGCGGTGGGCTTCGTCCACCTGCACGTGGCGAGTACCTTCTCCTACCACCACGGCGTCACCCCACCGTCCGACCTCGTCGCCGCAGCGGCCGCCGCCGGAGCCGATGCCGCGGCGCTCACCGACCGCGACCGCATGTCCGGCCTCGTCCGGCACGTCGCCGCCTGCCGCGCGGCGGGGATCGACGCGGTCGCCGGCATCGACCTCACCCTGCTGGACGGCGCCGGTGCGCCCGCCGGCCGCTGC
>NZ_BAABIL010000691.1:0-4273 GCF_039542765.1 Kineococcus glutinatus | reverse complement strand
GCCCCGGCGGCGTCCCCCGCCGCACGGTTCGGGCAGGAGGTGGTCGACGTGAGCGACGGAATCGTGGCCGACGTGCTGGTGGACGTGGTGGTCGTCGGTGGTGGTGCGGCCGGGCTGGCGGGGGCGACGGCCCTGAGCCGGTTCCGGCGCAGCGTCGTCGTGGTCGACGCCGGCACGCCGCGCAACGCCCCCGCGCAGGGGGTGCACAACCTGCTGGGCCGCGACGGCACCCCGCCGGCGGAGCTGCTGGCCGCCGGGCGGCGCGAGCTCGCCGGGTACGGCGGGCGCGTCGTGGACGGCGCGGTGACCGGTGTGCGCCGAGTCGGGGTGCCCGCACCGGAGGACCCGGCGGGTGCCGGCGCGGCGGCCGGGTTCGCCGTGGAACTGGCCGACGGGCGGGAACTGCGGGCGCGGCGCCTGCTGGTGGCCACCGGCCTCGTCGACGAGCTGCCCGACGTGGCGGGGCTGGCGGCGCGCTGGGGCCGGGACGTCCTGCACTGCCCGTACTGCCACGGCTGGGAGGTCCGCGACCGGGCGATCGCCGTGCTGGCGACGAACCCGGTGGCGGTGCACGTGACCCAGCTGTGGCGGCAGCTGAGCGAGGACGTGACCCTCGTCCTGCACTCCGGCCCGGAACCGGACGCGGCGCAGCGCGAGCAGCTGGCGGCGCGCGGCGTCGAGGTCGTCGCCGGCCCCGCGGTGGAGGTGCTCGTCGAGGCCGACCGGCTGAGCGGCCTGCGGCTGGCCGACGGGCGCGTCCTGGCCTGCGGGGCCGTGGCGACGGGCACGACGCTGCGCAGCCGGGCGGACTTCCTGGCCGGGCTCGGCCTGCACCCGGTCCCCTGGCAGGTCGGTGAGCACGTCGTCGGCACCCGCATCGAGGCCGGTCCCACCGGGGCGACCGCGGCAGCAGGGGTGTTCGTGGCGGGCAACGTCACCGACCCGGTGGCGCAGGTCGGTGCCGCGGCGGCGGCGGGGCTGACCGCGGCGGCGGCCCTCAACGCCGACCTGGTCGAGGAGGAGGTCCGGCGCGCGGTCGCCGCCCGCGCCCTCAGCCCCGCAGGTCCTCGGGCAACCCGAACACCGTGAACAGGCGCGTGTCGAAGAACGCGCTGACCCGCGAGACGCGCCGGCCGTCCAGCTGCAGCACCTGCAGCTGGAACGGCCGGTGCACGCCGTCGGCCTCGCGCATGTAGAGGCCGTAGGCGGGCTGGCCGTTGGCGCGCGTCGGCACCATGCGCATGTCCCCGGCGCGGCTGGCGGGGCAGTTGGTGGCGATGAGGTCGCCGATGGCCTGCGCCCCCCGGTACCAGCCGGTGAACGGCGGCATCTCCCAGACGGCGTCGGCGCTGAACAGCTCCACCATCCCGCCCACGTCGTAGCGCTCGAACGCGGCGACGTAGCGGTCCAGCAGCACCCGCAGCTGCGGGGAGTCCGGCTCCCGGGTCGTCTCCGGGCTCGCGTCGAGCTGCGCCAGCTGCGCGCGCGCCCGCTGCAGGCTGCTGTTGACCGCGGCCACCGTGGTGCCGAAGTGCGCGGCGACCTCCGCGGCCCGCCAGGCCAGCACGTCGCGCAGCAGCAGCACCGCGCGCTGGCGCGGGGGCAGGTGCTGCAGCGCCGCGACGAACGCCAGCCGGACGCTCTCGCGGGCGGCCACGACACCCGCCGGGTCACCGACGCCGGGCGCCACGCCGACGACGGCGTCCGGCGCGGGCTCCAGCCACGGCACCTCCGCGTCCTCGGCCAGCTCCCCGCGCGGGTCCGAGGGCCCGGCACCCAGCCCGGTGGGCAGCGGGCGGCGCTGGCGGCCCTGCAGCGCGGTGAGGCAGACGTTCGTGGCGATGCGGTGCAGCCACGTGCGGACCGACGAGCGCGCCTCGTAGGTGTGGAAGGCGCGCCACGCCCGCAGGTACGTCTCCTGGACGAGGTCCTCCGCGTCGTGCACCGACCCCGTCATCCGGTAGCAGTGGGCGAAGATCTCCGCCCGGTAGCGGTCGCCGAGGACCTCCTCGGGCAGCTCCGCCGGAACAGGGGCACCTGCCGCGCCGCGCTGCGCCGCGGGGCCCCCCTCGCCGAGGGCCCCGCCGTCCGGCAGGGCGAAGGCGTCCGTCGCGAACTCGTCGCTGGTGCGTGTGGTGGGCACGAGCGGGAGCGTACGCAGGACCACCGACACCGTCAGGTGTCCTGCCCGCCCGCGCCCACCGCCTCACGCGCCGGCGGCGGCCCCGCCCGCGGCGACCGCCGGGTCCGTCCACAGGACCTCCCAGATGTGGCCGTCGAGGTCGCTGAAGGTGCGCCCGTACACGAACCCCCGGTCCACCGCCCGGCGCGGTTCCCGCCCGCCGCAGGCCAGCGCCCCGGCGACGAGGGCGTCGACGCCGGCCCGGTCGTCCGCGGACAGGCACAGCAGCGTCTCGGTGACGGCACCGGCGTCGGCGACGGGCCGGGGGGTGAAGGTGGCGAAGAAGTCCCGCCGGACGAGCATCGCGAAGGCGCGGTCGTTGATCCGCATGCACAGGGCCTTGTCGTCGCAGAACTGCTGGTTGAACTCGAAACCGAGCCCGGTGAAGAAGGTGCGGCTCTTGCGCACGTCGGCGATCGGCAGGTTGACGAAGATCATGCGGTCCACGACGGGCTCCTCGGTTCGCGCGGGGGAAGTTCCTCGTGCCCTGCTGACCCGCCCCGGAGCCCGGACTCATCACACCCACCGGCCCACCCCCACGTCGCGGCCCGGTCACCGGCACGTCACCGGACCGCAACCGGCGGGGGGATGTGCACCGCGCCCGCGGCGTGCGAGGATCGCCGCTCCCGTGCCGGGGCACGCCCCGGCGGATCCCGAGGAGGTGCCCAGGTGGACCACGCACCGTCGTTCGTCGCGGAGATCGCCGCGCAGATCGAGCTGGCCCGGTCCCAGCAGCGGGAGGCCCGCTCGCGCGGCGACGAGGGCGACGCCGAGGTGGCCGAGGGCCGGATCGCCGACCTGCAGGAACTGCTCGCCGGTTCGGCCGAACCGCTGGCCCCCACCTGCTGAGCGGGCGGCCGGGCCCGCGCACCCGGCGGGCCCGGCCGCGTCAGCCCCGCGGGTCGCCGAGGTGCTTGCGCAGGAACACCAGCGCCGCGGCGTCGTCGTCGGCGGCCCCGCCCTCGTGACCGTTGTACGGCCACACCGCGATCTCCTTCTCCCCCGCGTAGGCGTTGAACGCCGCGAACACCGTCGAGGGCGGCACGACGGCGTCCATGAGACCCACCGTGAACCGCGCCGGTGCGCTCGCCCGCCGCGCGTGGTTCACGCCGTCGACGTGGGCCAGGGTGTGCAGCACCCGCTCGACCTTGTCCCGGTGCGTGGCCAGGTAGTCGGTGACCTCCCGGAAGGGGTGGGCGTCGGTGATGGTGACGGCCCGCGGGAAGTCGCAGAGGAACGGCACCTTGGCGCTCAGCGCGGCCACGTCGGGCACGAGGCTCGCCGCGGCGATGGCCGTGCCGCCACCCTGGCTGCCGCCGTGCACGGCCACGCGCCGGGCGTCGACCACGTCGAGGGAGCGGGCGGCGTCCACCGCGCGCGCGGCGTCGGTGAACAGCCGGCGGTAGTAGTACGTCTCCGGCGCGAGGATCCCCCGCGTCATGACGCCGGGCACCTGCGGCCCCCACGTGCCCGAGTCGGGGGTGTCGCCGCGGCTCCACGTCGCGCCCTGCCCGCGGGTGTCCACGTGGAGGTGGGCGAACCCGGCGCTGGCCCACAGCAGGTTCTCCTGCGGCTCGCCGCGGCCACCGCCGTAGCCCACGAACTCCACGACCGCGGCCAGCGGTTCCCCGGCCGGGCGCAGGGCGGCGGCCGGCAGCCGCAGCCACGCCCGGACGGGCTCGCCCGCGAACCCGGGGAACGTCACGTCGAACACGTCGACCGTCACCAGGCCGGTGTCCACCGGTTCGAGGCGGACCCCACCCCCGGCGGCGCGGGCCTCGGCGAGCGTGCCGTCCCAGAACTCCGCGAACCCCGCCGGCTCGGTCACCGAGCTGCGGTACGCGCGCAGCTCGGCCTCGGGCACGTCCACGAACACCACGGCAACCCCTCCCCGCACCGGTCCCCCCGCGGGACGGCGCCCCGGGGAAGCTACTGCACGCGGGCCCCCGGTGGAGCGGTTCAGCCCGCCGGGCCCCGGCGGCGCAGCGGCCACCACCGCCGCCGGGGCGCCGACGCGGCGGTGGGTGGCCCGGCGGCGGGCGGTGCGGTGGGCGGGTGCACCGCGGCCCAGGCCGCCAGCGACGCGTCGAG
>NZ_BAABIL010000690.1:0-3282 GCF_039542765.1 Kineococcus glutinatus | reverse complement strand
CGAGCTGGGCCTGGGCCGGGGGGTGCTGACGGCGCGCACCGTGGCCGGGCTGCTGCGCGCCACCGCCGCGCCCTCCCGTCGCCCCGGGGGCGGCGGGAACGCGGTGGGGGCCCCGTCCTGACGGACGGGGCCCCCACCGCTGGTGCTCCGGGGAGAGGGTCCGGGCCTGGAGCCCGGCCGCTCAGACCGCGAGCGCCCCGAGGGCGGGGCCGGTCTGCTCGGCCGGCACGACGGCCCCGGCGCGCATCCGCCGCCCGGTCAGCTTCTGCAGCCGCAGGTGCAGCACCTGGCTCTGGCCCTCCGGGGCCCAGGTGCCGAGCCGGGAGGCCAGCCGCTGGGACTCCTCCAGCGGCAGCAGCCGCGCCCGGCCCACGGCGGTGACGCTCCAGCCGCTGCGCCGGTCGACGTCGACGACGTGGACGTTGAGGGCGACGGTGGCGTTGGCCACGGCGCGGGCGAAGATGCTGTCGGCGGTGGTGCGGACGAGGACCTCCTCGCCGTCGACGACGTACTCCACGGTGCGGATGGCCGGTTGCGCGTGCTCGGTGTAAGCGATGACGCCGATGGTCCGCGTGGCCAGCAGCTCGCGGCACTCGGCGGGACTGATCTCCACTGCGCTGCCCATGACCCGCTCCCCTCGCTCGCGCCTCGTCGCGCGATAGTCACTGTGCGTAGCGAACGTGGTGTTACCAACACGTTAAGTACCACAGCGTACGCGGAACGAAACCGCTTGTACCAGGGCCTTCCGTCACACGCGGGTAATCGTCGGAGGTCTCAACCGCTTCACCCAGCGTGTCCGGACCGCCCCCGCGCGCAGCGGCTGGCGGCGCGCGCAACTCATCGACACCCCACCCCGGACACCACCTCGGACACCGGCCCGCACACCCACCGCCCGGAGCTGGGGCAGGATGGATGCCCGTGGCTGAGCTCGTCTTCTTCTCCGGGACCATGGACTGCGGCAAGTCGACGCTCGCGCTGCAGCTCGACCACACGCACCGCGCCAGGGGGCGCGAGGGCCTGCTGTTCACCCGCTGCGACCGCGCCGGGGACTCCGTGATCTCCAGCCGCCTCGGGCTGCGCCGCGACGCCCTCGAGGTCCGCGACGGCACCGACTTCTGGGAGGTCGCCGTCGCCCACCGCACCGGCGGCCAGCACCTGGACTACGTCGTCTGCGACGAGGCGCAGTTCTACTCCCCGCGGCAGGTGGAGCAGCTCGCCCGCATCGTCGACGACCTCGGCGTCGACGTCTACGCCTTCGGGATCATGGCCGACTTCCGCACGCGGCTCTTCCCCGGCAGCGCGCGCCTCGTGGAGCTCGCCGACCGCCTCGAGGTGCTGCAGGTGGAGGCGCTGTGCTGGTGCGGGGCGCGCGCCACCCACAACGCGCGCACGGTCGACGGGGAGATGGTCGTCGAGGGCGAGCAGGTCGTCGTCGGGGACGTGCAGGCCGCCGAGGACGAGGACGGCGCGACCGACACCGCGCCGGCCACCACCGCCGTGGTGGCCTACGAGGTGCTGTGCCGGCGCCACCACGTGCGCCGGGAGACCGCCGCCCGCGCCCGCACCCGCGTGGGCCGCCAGCTGCGGCTGGAGGACGCCCCCCTCACCGCCGGCGCCTGAGCGGAGCGGACGGCACCCCGACCCGCGGCGATCACCCGCCGTTCAGCGGCGCGTCACACCCGGCCGGGAGGGTCCGCGGGCACCGTCCCCGAGGACCCGGAGGTCCCCGTGCCCGCACTCCCGTCCGGCCGCCGCTCCTGCGGTGGCGCCACCGCCGCCGCAGGTGCGCTCGCGCTGACCCTGTTCGCCGTCCCCGCGGCCGCCGCACCACCGGCCACCACCGGGCCCGGCGAGGACACCGCGCCGCGCTGGGCGACCGCCACCGCCGCCGTGGAGACCCCGCCGGCGTTCGACGACGAGGCCGGTGGCGACGCCGACGCCGACGACCCCGCCCTGTGGATCTCCCCCACCGACGGCGACCGCTCCCTGGTGCTGGGGACGCTGAAGAACGGCGGCCTCGCCGCGTACGGCCTCGACGGGCGCCTGCTGCAGCACGTCGCCGCCCCGCCCGCCCCCGCCGGCGCGAGCGAGGCCGGCCGCTTCAACAACGTCGACGTCGTGCAGGGCGCGCGCATCGGCGGGCGCACCCTGGACCTGGCGGTGGTCAGCGACCGCGGCCGCGACCGGATCCGCGTCTACGCGATCGACCCGCGCGGTGCGGCCGCCGGCGCCGCCGTCCTCACCGACGTCACCGACCCCGGCGCCGCGCCCGTGTTCAGCGCCTCGGAGGCGCAGGTCGACGAGCAGGCCACCGCGTACGGGCTGGCCGCCGGGCTCGGCGCCGACGGCGGGGTGCAGGTGCTCACCACCCGGCGGCACAGCACCGACCTGGCCGTGCTGCGGCTCGTCGCGGGCCCGGGCGGCACCATCGGCTACCGGCAGCAGGACCGGATCGCCCTGCCGTCGGCGTTCGAGCTGCCCGACGGGACGAGCTGGAGCCCCTGCGAGGAGCCCGGCGAGGGCCCGCAGGCGGAGGGCTCCACCTTCGACCCCGCGACCGGCGCCTGGTACGTCGCGCAGGAGGACGTCGGCATCTGGCGGCTCGTGCCCGGCGACGGCGGGACCTGGACCCGCACGCTCGTGGACCGGGTCCGCGACTACGGCGTGCCGGCGGCGTGGGACGAGGCGTCGGAGTCGTGCGTCGTCACCGGCACCGACCCCGGCGAGGGCGGCACCCGCCTGACGGCCGACGCGGAGGGCCTGACCGTCGCCCACGCCCCCGACGGCACCGGCTACCTGCTGGCCTCCAGCCAGGGCGACAGCACCTTCGCCGTCTACGAGCTGGGCTCGGGCCGCTACGCCGCCGGCTTCGCGATCGCCGACGGCCCCGGCAGCGGCGGCGGGGCGGTGGACGGCGTCCAGCACAGCGACGGCGCCACCGTCACCACCCGCGCGGTGGGCAGCGCCTACCCGTACGGGCTGCTCGTCCTGCACGACGGGGAGGACACCGGGGAGGCGGCCGCCGACGCCGGGCGCACCGCGACGGGCTTCAAGCTCGTGCCGCTGGAGCGGGTGGTGCGGCCGCTGGTGCTCGACGCGCGCTGACGGCGGGCGCCGGCCGCGGCGGGGCGGTGGGGGTGGTCAGTCGCCCCCGCCGCCGCCCCCGCCGCCGGAGTCACCGCCGCCGGAGTCACCGCCGTCGCGGGAGTCGCCGCCGGAGCCGCCCGCGGTGCCGTCGCCGCCCGGGGCGGAGCGGGCCAGCGCGGCCACGGCGGCCTCGAC
>NZ_BAABIL010000689.1:0-1768 GCF_039542765.1 Kineococcus glutinatus | reverse complement strand
CGCGCCCCAGCGGGCGGCGTCGGCGTCCTCCAGCACGTCCGCCGCCGCGGCCAGCCCGAGCTCCGCCAGCCGCGCGCCCGGGAAGGAGCGCCAGCCGGCCGTCACGTTGTACAGGCCCAGGAACGGGCCCAGCGGGTGGCGGCGCAGCACCGCCAGCACGCCCGGGTCGGCGGGGTCGAGCACCTCCGGGGCCACCGAGGCGTGCAGGTGCGCCAGCCCCGCGCGCACCCGTGCGGTGCGGGCCAGGCCCTCGAAGGCGCGCGCGTGCACGCTGCCCGGGGTGTGGCGCGCGGCGACGGCGGCCTCGGGCAGCCGGGGGCGGTGCGCCCAGCGGTTGTCGTCGCCGTGGCCGGGTTCGAGGGCCCAGCCGTGGTCGTTGCCCAGCCCGAGCTCGTCACCGCTCCACACCACGGGGACGCCGCCCCAGCCGCAGACCACGGCGTGCGCCAGCAGCAGGCGCGCCACGCCGTCGGCGGCCGCCTCCGCGGCGTCCGCGCCGTCCTCCTCCAGCGCCGCCTGCAGGCCGGTCAGGGCCGCCGCGGTGCCGCTGACCCGGCGGTCACCGGTGGCCGGGTTGTGCTGGAACACCAGGCCCCGGGCGGGGGAGCCGGGGAAGGCGCCGGTGTACCAGTCCGACAGGAACGCCCGGTGTCCCGGGCCGGACAGGCCCACGGCGGCGGCGTCGGCGTCGTCGACGGCCCAGCCGATGTCGTCGTGGCAGCGCACGTAGGTGATCCACGCCGTGGACGCCGGCACCGGCGGCAGCTGCCGCAGGGCCCGCACCGCCAGCCGCACGTCACCGGACGCCAGCATCGACCACACCTGCACCATCAGGCCGTTGTGGTAGGCGAGGTCGGACACCTTGCCGTGGTGCTCACCGCGGCCGAGGTAGTGCACGAGGTCGCCCGGCGCGACGATCGCCTCGGCCTTGAACACCGTGGCCGGGCACGCCACCCGCACCAGCGCCCGCAGCGCGCGGGTGATGGCGTGCACCTCCGGCTGGTTCTGGCAGCTGGTGCCCAGCCGCTTCCACAGGAAGGCGATGGCGTCCAGCCGCAGCACCTCCACGCCGAGGCCGGCGAGGAACAGCACGACGTCGGCGTACTCGGCGAAGACGTCGGGGTTGGACCAGTCCACGTCCCACTGGAAGGAGTTGAACGTCGTCCACACCCAACCCTGCAGCTGCGCGTCCCACGTGAAGTTGCCGGGGGCGAAGTCGGGGAACACCTCCGGCAGCGTCGTCTCGAAGGCGTCGGGCACCGAGCGGTCGGGGTGGACGTGGAAGTAGGCGCGGTAGCGCTCCTCACCGGCCCGGGCGGCCACCGCCCAGGGGTGCTCGCGGGCGACGTGGTTGAGGACGAGGTCCAGGACCAGGCTGATGCCCGCGGCGCGCAGCTGCCGCGCCAGCTCGCGCAGGTCCTCCACCGTCCCCAGGTCCGGGCGCACCCTGCGGTAGTCGGCCACCGCGTAACCGCCGTCGCTGTCGCCCTCGCGCGGCAGCAGCAGCGGCATCAGGTGCAGGTAGCCCACGCCCAGCTCGCGCAGGTAGCCGATGCGCCCGGCCACCGCGCGCAGGTCACCGGCGAAGCGCTCGGTGTAGGCGGCGTAGCCCAGCAGCCCGGGGTCCTGGAACCAGTCGGGGCGCAGCTCCCGGGCGGTGTCCAGCCGCGCCAGCTCGGCGTCGCGGTCGAGGAAGGGCAGCTCCGCCGCCCGCGCCCGCCGCCGGCCCTGGTCGGCGGCCGCGGCCGGGGGGTAGACGGCGGCCAGG
>NZ_BAABIL010000688.1:0-3703 GCF_039542765.1 Kineococcus glutinatus | reverse complement strand
CCGCGGCGCAGGGCGCGGGGCGGGCGGGGGCGCCGGCGCCGGGGGAGGACCCGGCCGCCGCCTGGGACTCGCTGAGCCGGGGTCAGGACCCCACGCGCTGACCGCGCGCACCCGCCCCGCCGGCCGAGCCCACCCGCCGGCCGCACCTCGCCGGGGACCGGTGGCGCCGCGGCGGTACGGTGGACGGGGGCGTCGGGCAGCAGCCCGCAGCCCGACGGAGGTCCGGCCCCGGCCGCGGGTGCCGCGAGCGCTGAGGAGTGAGCACGTGGAGCAGAGCGGCAGCACGGCCGGGCGGCAGACGACGGCGGCGCAGGCGTCGCACAACGCCCGGCACGACGGTCCCGCCGAGATCGTCGACGAGCACGGCCACGGCAGCACGCCGGCCGCGTGGACGGGCGTGGGCATCTGCCTGGTCGGCTCGCTGGTCGTCTCCCTCGCGGTGGTCTTCACCCACCTCGTCACCGCGATCGTGGGGGCCGTGATCGTCCTCGCCGCCCCGGTCGTGGCCAAGGTGATGTCCAAGGCCGGCAAGGGCGCCACCGGCCGGGACGGCAGGCCCGCGGGCACCGGTCGGGCCACCTCGCACTGACCCCGCACTGACCCCGCACTGACCCCGCACCGCCCCCGCCGCCGGGGCGGTGGCCGGGTCGCCACCCCGGTGCGCCCGCCGTGGCGGGGTGGCTGCAGCGGGTGGTCGGGAGCACCTCCGGGCGGGTCTAGCATCGTGGCCGTGACGGTGCTGGACGACATCCTGGACGGTGTGCGCGAGGACCTCCGCGCGCGCCAGGCGCTGACCGACCTGGACGCCCTGCGCGAGCGCGCACAGCGCCAGGACCCCGCCCGCGACGCCCGGCAGCTGCTGCGGCCGCGCAACGTCGAGGCCCGCGGCATCAAGGTCATCGCGGAGGTGAAGCGCTCCAGCCCGAGCAAGGGTGCCCTGGCCGCGATCGCCGACCCCGCGGAGCTGGCCCGCCAATACGAGGCCGGTGGCGCGACCGTGATCAGCGTCCTCACCGAGCAGCGCCGCTTCGGGGGCAGCCTGGACGACCTGCGCGCGGTGCGCTGCGCCGTCGACGTGCCGGTGCTGCGCAAGGACTTCGTCGTGGGCTCGTACCAGCTGTGGGAGGCGCGGGCCTGGGGCGCCGACGTCGTGCTGCTCATCGTCGCGGCGCTGCCGCAGGAGGCGCTCGTCTCCCTGGTGGAGCGCACCCACTCCCTCGGCATGACGGCCCTGGTGGAGGTGCACGACGCCGAGGAGGTCGCGCGCGCCCTCGACGCCGGCGCGCAGGTGATCGGCGTCAACGCCCGCAACCTCAAGACGCTGGAGGTGGACCGGCTGACGTTCCACCGCCTGGCCCCGCTCATCCCCGACTCCGTGGTGCGCGTTGCCGAGTCCGGCGTGCGCGGCCCGCACGACGTCGTGGACTACGCCCGCGCCGGCGCCGACGCCGTCCTGGTGGGCGAGACCCTCGTGACCGGCGACGACCCGCGCCGGGCGGTCGCCGACCTCGTGGCCGCCGGTGCGCACCCGGCGGTGCAGGCGGTGCGCCCGTGAGCGCGGTCCCCGCCCCCGGCGCGCAGCACGTGGCCGGCCCGGCCGGCGAGCGCGGTCCCTACTTCGGCGCCTTCGGCGGCCGCTTCGTGCCCGAGGCCCTGGTCGCCGCCCTCGACGAGATCGACGCCGCGCACCGCGAGGCGATGGCCGACCCGGCCTTCCTGGCCGAGCTGGAGGAGCTGCACCGCACCTACTCGGGCCGTCCCAGCATCCTCACCGAGGCACCGCGCTTCGCCGCCCACGCCGGCGGCGCCCGCGTGCTGCTCAAGCGCGAGGACCTCAACCACACCGGCTCCCACAAGATCAACAACGTGCTCGGGCAGGCGCTGCTCACCCGGCGGATGGGCAAGTCCCGGGTCATCGCCGAGACCGGCGCCGGCCAGCACGGGGTGGCCACCGCCACCGCGGCCGCGCTGCTGGGCCTGGAGTGCACGGTCTACATGGGCGAGGAGGACACCCGCCGCCAGGCGCTCAACGTGGCCCGGATGCGGCTGCTGGGCGCCGAGGTCGTGCCCGTGCGGGTGGGCAGCCGCACCCTCAAGGACGCCGTCAACGAGGCCTTCCGCGACTGGGTGGCGTCGGTGGAGACCACGCACTACCTCTTCGGCACGGTCGCCGGCCCGCACCCCTTCCCGGTGCTGGTGCGCGACTTCCAGCGCGTCATCGGCCTGGAGGCCCGCCAGCAGGTCCTGGACCTGACCGGCCGGCTGCCCGACGCCGTGTGCGCCTGCGTCGGCGGCGGTTCCAACGCCATCGGCGCCTTCCACGCCTTCCTCGAGGACGGCGGGGTGCGCCTGTTCGGCTTCGAGGCCGGCGGCGACGGCGTGGCCACCGGCCGGCACGCCGCCTCCATCACGGGCGGGGCCAGCGGGGTCTTCCAGGGCTCGCGCTCCTTCGTGCTGCAGGACGAGGACGGGCAGACGCTGGAGAGCCACTCCATCTCCGCCGGACTGGACTACCCGGGCGTGGGCCCCGAGCACGCCTGGCTGGCGGCCAGCGGTCGCGCGGAGTACCGCCCCGTCACCGACGCCGAGGCGATGGAGGCCTTCCGGCTGCTGTGCCGCACCGAGGGCATCATCCCGGCCATCGAGAGCTCGCACGCCCTCGCCGGGGCGCTGGCCGTCGGCCGGGAGCTGGGGGAGGGCGCCGTCGTGCTCGTCAACCTCTCCGGCCGCGGGGACAAGGACGTCGACACCGCCGCGCGGTGGTTCGGGCTCGTCAGCGACGCGGACCTGGTGGCCTCCGAGGCCGAGCGGGTCGCGCAGACGCCGGCGCAGACGGAAGGATCGGGATGGTGAACGCGGTGCCGGGCACCGAGCAGGTGGCCCCGGCGGGGGCCGGGACGCGTCGCACGGCCGCCGCGGCGGTGGACGCCGCCCGCGCGCAGGGCCGCGCCGCCCTGGTGGCCTACCTGCCCGTGGGCTACCCGGACGTCGCCGGCAGCGTCGAGGCGGCGCGCGCCCTGGTCGACTCCGGTGCCGACGTCGTGGAGCTGGGCCTGCCGTACTCGGACCCGACGATGGACGGGCCGGTCATCCAGCGCGCCGTCGACGCGGCGCTGGCGGCGCGCACCCGCCCCGCCGACGTGCTGCGCGCGGTGGAGCAGGTCGCCGCCACCGGTGCCGCGGTGCTCGTCATGACGTACTGGCCGCCCGTCGACCGCTACGGCGTGGCGCGCTTCGCCGCCGACCTGGCCTCCGCGGGTGCGGCGGGGCTCATCACGCCCGACCTCATCCCCGACGAGGCCGACGCGTGGATCGCCGCCAGCGACGCCCACGACCTCGAGCGCGTCTTCCTGGTCGCTCCCTCCTCCACCCCCGCGCGGCTGCGCAGCACGGCAGCCGCCTGCCGCGGTTTCGTGTACGCCGCCTCGACGATGGGCGTCACCGGTGCGCGCGCCAGCGTCGGCGCCGGCGCCCGCGGTCTCGTGGAGCGCACCCGGGCCGCCGGTGCCGAGCGCGTCTGCGTCGGGCTGGGCGTCTCCACCGGCGAGCAGGCCGCCGAGGTCGCCGGCTACGCCGACGGCGTCATCGTCGGTTCCGCCTTCGTGCGCCGCCTGCTGGAGGCCCCCGACCACGCCGCGGGCGTGCGCGCCGCGGCGGCGCTGGCGGCCGAGCTGGCCGAGGGCGTCCGCCGGGGCGGCCCGGC
>NZ_BAABIL010000687.1:0-3877 GCF_039542765.1 Kineococcus glutinatus | reverse complement strand
ACCCGCGCCCCGGAGGGATCCGCACGTGACCGCTGACGTCAGCACCCCCGTCCACGCCCCCGACGCCCCGGCCGACCTGACCGGGGACGAGCTCGCCGCCCTCGACGCCTGGTGGCGGGCCTGCAACTACCTCACCGTCGGGCAGATCTACCTGCAGGCCAACCCGCTGCTGCGCGAGCCGCTGCGCCCGGAGCACGTCAAGCCCAGGCTGCTGGGCCACTGGGGCACCAGCCCCGGGCTGTCGTTCGTCTACGCGCACCTGTCGCGGCTGATCCGGCACACCGGCCAGCGGGCGGTCTACCTGGCCGGCCCGGGCCACGGCGGCCCAGCCCTCGTGGCGGCCGGGTACCTGGAGGGCACCTACTCCGAGGTGTACCCGGACGTGGCGCAGGACGCCGCCGGGCTCACCCGCCTGTTCCGGCAGTTCTCCAGCCCCGGCGGCATCCCCAGCCACGTCTCCGTCACCACGCCGGGCTCGATCCACGAGGGCGGTGAGCTGGGTTACGTCCTCGTCCACGCCTTCGGCGCCGTGATGGACAACCCCGACCTGCTGGCCCTGGCGGTGGTGGGCGACGGGGAGGCCGAGACGGGACCGCTGGAGGGTTCCTGGAAGGGCATCTCCTTCCTGGACCCGGCCCGCGACGGCGCGGTGCTGCCCGTGCTGCACCTCAACGGCGCGAAGATCTCCGGTCCCACCGTGCTGGCGCGCAAGGACCCCGCCGAGGTGCGCTCGCTGCTGGAGGGTCACGGCTACGAGGTGCTGGAGGTCGGCGGCGACGACCTGCCCGGCATGCACCACCGCTTCGCGCGGGTCCTCGCCCGGGCGCACGCGTCGATCCGCGGCATCCAGCAGCGCGCCCGCGCAGGGGAGGACACCGGCGCGCGCCCGCGCTGGCCGCTGATCGTGCTGCGCACCCCCAAGGGCTGGACCGGGCCCGACGTGGTGGACGGGGTGCAGGTGTCGGGCACGTTCCGCGCCCACCAGGTGCCGCTGTCCGGCGTCAAGGGCGACCCGGAACACCTGCGGCTGCTGGAGGGCTGGATGCGCTCCTACGCGCCGCAGGAGCTGTTCGACGGGGCCGGCGCGCCCGTGGAGCTGGTGCGGCGGGCGAACCCGGCGGGCGAGCTGCGGATGAGCGCCTCCCCGCACGCCAACGGCGGCCTGCTCACCGAGCCGCTGCGGCTGCGCGACTTCCGGGAGTACGCCGTCGACGTGCCCCGCCCGGCGGCGGTGCGGGTGGAGTCCACCCGCCGACTCGGGGAGCTGCTGCGCGACGTCTACCGCGACAACCCCCGCACGTTCCGGCTGTTCAGCCCCGACGAGACGAACTCCAACCGCCTCGGCGCGGTGTTCGAGGTCTCCGACCGGGCCTTCGCGGAGCGGGTGGAGCCCGGGGACGTGTCCCTCGGCCGCGGCGGTCGGGTCGTGGAGGTGCTCAGCGAGCACAACTGCCACGGCTGGCTGGAGGGCTACACCCTCACCGGCCGGCACGGGCTGTTCGCCACCTACGAGGCGTTCGCGATGGTCAGCGCCTCCCAGACGGTGCAGCACGCCAAGTGGCTGGAGGAGGGCGGGAAGCTGCCCTGGCGGGCGCCCGTGCCGAGCCTCAACATCCTGCTGACGTCGACGGCGTGGCGCAACGACCACAACGGTTTCTCCCACCAGGGGCCCGGGCTCATCCAGGTGGCGATCACCCAGCGCCCGGAGGTGTCCAGGGTGTACCTGCCGCCGGACGCGAACTGCCTGCTGTCGGTGGCCGACCACTGCCTGCGCTCGCGGAACCAGGTGAACCTCGTCGTCATCGACAAGCAGCCGCAGCTGCAGTGGCTGACGATCGACCAGGCCGTGGAGCACTGCACCCGCGGGGCGGGGATCTGGGGGTGGGCCGGCACCGACGACGGCAGCGCCGACCCCGACGTCGTGCTCGCCTGCGCCGGCGACGTCGTGACGATGGAGACCGTCGCGGCGGCGTCCATCCTGCGCGAGCGGCTGCCGGCGCTGCGCACCCGCGTCGTGAACGTCGTCGACCTCATGGCGCTGCCGCGGCCGAAGGACCACCCGCACGGCGTGGACGAGACCCGGTTCCGGGAGCTGTTCACCGACGCCGTCGACGTGGTGTTCGCCTTCCACGGGTTCCCCGGCGCGATCCACCAGCTCGTGCACGGCCGCCCCGACGCCGACCGGTTCCACGTGCGGGGGTTCATCGAGGAGGGCACCACCACCACGCCGTTCGACATGACGGTGCGCAACCGCGCCTCCCGCTACCACCTGGTGATCGACGCGCTGAACAACGCCCGGCGGCTGCCGCCCGGGGCGAGCGACCTCGAGGAGTGGTGCGAGGCGCAGCTGGTGCGGCACGAGCGCTACGTCGTGGAACACCTGCAGGACATGCCGGAGGTGCGGGACTGGTCCCTGGGGGACTGGGCGCAGACGTCCTGACCCCGCAGCACCCGGTGGTCCCGGGAGCGGCCTCGCGCCGCTCCCGGGACCGCCGCGGTTCAGCCGGCCGGCACGGGGACCCGCGCGAAGGGCGCCGCGCGCTCGTTGAGGGCGTGCTGCAGCGCCCGGGTGGTGAGAGGCCCCCAGTCGCCGTCCACCCCGACGCCCAGCGCCTGCTGCAGGGCCCGGGTGGTCACCGGGCCGATCTCGCCGTCGGCGGGCACCCCGAGGAGTTCCTGCAGGGCGCGGGTCGTGACCGGCCCCAGCTCCCCGTCCACCCCGACGCCCAGGGCCCGCTGCAGGGCGCGCACCGTCTGCGGGCCCAGCTGCCCGTCCTCGGCGACGCGGCCCTCGTCGGCCCCGGCGAGCACCGTCGCCGGGCCGCCGCCGCCCGCGTAGGCGGGCCGCCCGTACCCGGCGATGTGGGCGCGGCGCACGTGCCGCATGACGCGACCGCCGGTGCGCCCGCCCGCCGCGTCGGTGTTCCCCTCGATGGTCACCACGGACCCGTCGGGACGCACCGACTCCACGAACGCCACGTGCGCGATCCGGCCCATCCCCGGCCAGCGGAAGTACACGACGTCACCGGCGCGGGGCGCGTCGACGAACGCACCGCGCGCCCGGAACCACTCGGCGCCGGCCGGGGTGTAGGCGTGCCGGGGGATGATGTCGGCCGCCCCCGCCCGCGCGGCGCACCAGGAGACGAACATCGCGCACCAGGGCTGGCCGTCCATCCCGTACCACGCGCCGTAGCGGGTGCGGTTGGAACCGGGCGGGTCCTCGGCGTAGCCCAGCTCACCGCGGGCGACGTCCAGGACGGCCAGGGCGGTGGCGGTCACGGCCCGCTCACCTCCCCCAGGTGCGGCAGCTGGTCGACGTCCTGCACGCCGTCCTGCGGGCGGGGGCGGTTGTCGCTGGCGATCGGCGCCGGCTCGGTGCCGTCCACCACCTCGGCCGTCGCCGCCGTCGTTCCTGTGCTCACGGGAACCTCCTCGTTCCTCACCGGTCGGGCGGCCGGACGTGGCCACCCGGCGGGGAGAGGAACCACCGCGAGCCGCAGATACGGCCGCAGGCGTCAGCGCAGCGCGGGCGCCCGCGGGCCGCTGACGCCCTCCACCACGACCACCCGGTCGCGGCCGCCGCGCTTGGCGGAGTACAGCGCCACGTCGGCCCGCGCGACGAGCCCGGCGACCGGCTCCAGGCGGTCCCACCCCGCCACCCCCGCGGAGAACGTCTGCCCCGCAGGGGTGAGCGGGCGCAGCGACTCCAGCAGCCGCCCGGCCTCGCCGGCGGCCGGGCCCACCACGACGAGCAGGAACTCCTCCCCGCCGTAGCGGGCCAGCACCGCACCGGAACCCCGCAGCCCCTGCCGCCACGCCGCGGCCGCGCCCTGCAGCAGCTTGTCGCCGGCCTGGTGGCCGAAGGTGTCGTTGAAGA
>NZ_BAABIL010000686.1:0-626 GCF_039542765.1 Kineococcus glutinatus | reverse complement strand
GCCCCAGCGGGTCCAGGGAGTGCGTGTCGCACCCGTGCTGGGTGACGACGACGTCCGGCTGCACCGGCAGCGGGCGTGCCGCGACGAGCGGCTGCTGCGCCCGCTGCTGGCGGGGGCGGAGCCGCTGGTGACCGGGCAGGACGTGCTGCCCGGCGCGGCGGGGGTGGACGTGCTGCAGGTCGTGGACCTGCCCGGCCGGGGCGCGCCGGGCAGCCGCGGCGGCCTGGACCTGCTGGAGGCGGTGGCCGCCGCGGTGGTGGCGCACGTCCGGCTCCGGCCGCAGGAGTCCTGCGGTGTCGTCGCGCCCGACGAGGACGTGGCCCGCCTCCTCGACGAGGTGGTGCGCCACCGCCTGGCGGAGGCCCTCGGGGTGCCGGTGCGCACGGGTGCCGGCCTGGAGGTGCCCGCCCCGTGGCCCCTGCCGGGCGGGGAGCCGCTGCACGTGGCGGAGGTCGAGCGCTGGCGCGGGGTGCGTCGCGACGCGGTGGTGCTCGTCGCCGCCGTGGAGGACGCGGGCAGCACCCTCGCCTCCGGTCCCACCGGCCGGCAGCGGCTCGCGGTGGCGCTGAGCCGGTGCCGGCGGCGGGTGGTGGTCGTCACCCAGCCGCTGGCCGCGCTGCCCGCGC
>NZ_BAABIL010000685.1:0-6406 GCF_039542765.1 Kineococcus glutinatus | reverse complement strand
GGCCGTGCCCGGCGTGCCGGCGGCGGGCGTGGTGCCGCTGGCCGCCGACGTCACCGACCCGGTCCTGGTGCGCGCCGCCGTCGCCGAGGCCGCCGGTGGCGCCGAGCCGCTGCGGGTCGTCGTCAACTGCGCCGGCATCGCCCCGGCCGCGCGGGTCCTCGGCCGCACCGGCCCCCACGACGTCGCCCTGTTCCGCCGCGTCCTCGACGTCAACCTCGTGGGCACCTTCACCGTCGTCGTGGCCGCCGCGGAGGCCGTGGCGGCCACGGAGGCGGACGCCGACGGGCAGCGCGGGGTGGTCGTCAACACCGCCTCCGTCGCCGCCTTCGACGGGCAGGTGGGCCAGGTGGCGTACGCGGCCTCCAAGGCGGCGGTCGCGGGCATGACGCTGCCGCTGGCCCGCGACCTGGCCTCCGCCGGCATCCGCGTGCTCACCATCGCCCCCGGCGTCGTGGACACCCCGATGCTCGCCGGCGTCGGGGAGCCCGCACGGGAGGCGCTGGCGGCGGCGGTGCCCTTCCCGCGCCGGCCGGCCCGGCCGGCGGAGTTCGCGCAGCTCGTCGCGGCGCTCGTCGAGCACGACTACCTCAACGGGGAGACCGTCCGCATGGACGGCGCCCTGCGGATGCCGCCGCGGTGATCGTGGGCGACGGCGCGGGGGACGTGGCGGAGGTGCCCGCCGACGTGACGCTGCGGCGCCACCTCGGCTCGAGCAGGCGCCTGGCCGCGCTGGCCCGCGCGGAGGCGCAGCTGGCCCCGCTGGAGGACGAGCTGGACGCCCTGGCCCGGCTGGCCGCGGCCGCCGCGGGCACGGACGTCGGGCTGGTCAGCCTCGTCGAACCCGGCGGGCAGGTGTGCATCGGGCGCAGCTGCGCCGACCTGCCGCGCCGCCCGCCGCTGCCCGCCGACCTGCTGCGCTGCGCGCACGTCGTCGTGGCGCGACGGCCGGCGCTGGTGCCCGACTGCGCCGAGGACCCGTGGTTCGCGGCGCACCCGTCGGAGCTGGCGCGGGCGGTGCGCGCCTACGCGGGCGTGCCGGTGGCCGACGCCGACGGGGAGGTCGTGGGCACGGTGTGCGCGGTGGACTCCCGGCCGCGCCCCGACCTCGGTGCGCACCTGGACGCCCTCACCGACGTGGCGCGGCAGGTCTCGGCGCTGCTGGTGGCGGGGCGCCGGCAGGCCGAGCAGGGCGCGCAGCGGCGGGTGCTGGCGGCGGTGGCGGCGGGGCGCCCGCTGCCGGCGGTGCTGCAGGTGCTGACCGCCGAGGTGGAGACCCTGCTGGGGGCGGGGGCGCGCTGCACGGTGCTGCTCGACACCGACCGGGACCGGCTGCCGGCGCCGGCGGCCGCCGCGCTGCCCGTGCTGCGCCCGGACGAGCGCCCGGTGGGGACGCTGGCGTTGTTCCGCGCCGGGGCCGCGGAGCCCTCGCCCTCGGAGTGGGCGACGCTGCGCGACTTCCGCGACCTGGCGGCGCTGGCGGTGCAGCGTTCCCGGGCGCAGTCGGAGCTGACGCGGCTGGCCACCCGCGACACGGTGACGGGCCTGCTGAACCGCGCCGCGTTCCTGGCCGGGGCCGACGAGGCGGTCTCCCGCCCCCCGCTGCCGGGTCGCACGCACGTCCTGCTGCTGGCCGACGTGGACCGCTTCACGGTGCTCAACGACTCCCTCGGCCAGGCCGCGGGGGACGCCTACCTGGGCTCGGTCGCGCACGAGCTGCGGGCCCGGCTGCGCCCGCACGACCTGGTGTGCCGCTACGCCGGGGACGCGTTCGCGGTCCTGACCCGCGACGTCGCGGTGCCCGACGTGCCGGCCCTGCTGGAGCGGGCCGCGGCGGCGTTCGCGCAGCCGGTCCGGCTCGCGGGCCACGAGCTGGTGCTGACGGCGAGCGTGGGCGCGGCCACGAGCGACCTGACGGGGCCGCGGGTGGAGGCGCTGGTGCGCGACGCCGACCTGGCGATGCACGCGGCGAAGGCGGCGGGCCGGGCCCGGGTGCGGGTCTGCGACGCGGCGCTGCAGGCGGAGGCGCGCTCCCGCAGCGACGTGCTGCTGGCGCTGCGGGAGGCGCTGGCGGCGGGGCGCACCACCGTGGCCTACCAGCCGGAGGTGGACCTGGAGACGGGGGTGCTGCTCGGCGTGGAGGCGCTGTGCCGCTGGGACCGGCCGGGGCACGGGCCGGTCAGCCCGGCCGACTTCGTGCCGCTGGCGGAGGGCGCGGGCCTGGTGGAGGAGCTCGGGGAGCGCGTGCTGGCCACGGCGGTGGCGGACCTGGCCTCCTGGCGCGCGCAGCTGCCGGCGGCGCGGGAGGTCGCGGTGTGGGTGAACGTCTCCGCGCACCAGCTCGGCGACCGGCGGCTGGTGGACGTCGTGGACTCCCTGCTGCGCCGCCACGGCCTGCCGCCGGGCTGCCTGGGGCTGGAGGTCACCGAGAGCGCGGTGATGGCCGACCCGGAGACGGCCCGGGCGGCGCTGGGTGCGCTGCGCGCGCTGGGGGTGCGCATCGCGATCGACGACTTCGGCACGGGCTACTCCAGCCTCAGCGCGCTGAAGCGGCTGCCGGTGGACCTGCTGAAGATCGACCGCTCGTTCGTGCGGGGGCTGCCCGCGGACGGCTCGGACCGCCAGATCGTCGCGGCGATCGTCGCGATGGGCGGGGCGATGGGGCTGCCGGTGCTCGCGGAGGGGGTGGAGACGCCGGAGCAGCGCAGCGCGCTGCTGCGCCTGGGGTGCGGCCGGGGCCAGGGGTTCGAGCTGGGCGCCCCGCAGCCGGCCGCGGCGCTGCGGGCGCTGCTGGCGCGCTGAGGGGTCCCGCCGGCCGGGCGGTGCTCAGCGCCCCTCCAGCCGGGTGAGGTCGGCGCGGCAGCGCACCTGCAGCTCGTCGAGCTCGGCGAGGGTCTGGGCGAGGTCCCGCTGGCGCTGCAGCAGGTCGGCGCGGCGCCGCTCGACCTGCTGCAGCAGGTAGCGCAGCTGCCCGGCCTCCCCCGGTTCGGCGTCGTACATGTCGATGATGGTGCGGATCTCCTCCAGGGAGAACCCGAGCCGCCGCCCGCGCAGGACGAGCGCCAGGCGCACCCGGTCGCGGGCGGTGAAGACGCGCTGGCTGCCGAGCCGCTGCGGGGTGAGGAGGCCGCGGTCCTCGTACCAGCGGATGGTGCGCAGCGTGACGCCGAACTCGGCGGCGAGCTCGGTGATGGTCCAGGTCCGCGACCGCGCGTCCGCGGCTGCCGTGCCGTCCACGCCTCCCGCCCTCCCGCCGGTCTTGCCCACCGGCCGATTCGTGCTTACGTTGACGTAAGCGGCAGCGTAGCCGCCGCGCGGAGGGCCGGCAGGTCCCCGCGCCGCCCGGGAGGAGACCGCGATGCCCCTCGCGCCCACCCCCACCCCCAGCCCGGAGCCCCCCTCCCCCGCGGCGTCCGTCCGCGCGCTCGCCGCGGACCTGCACGAGCGCCTCGCCCGCGCCCGGGCCGGCGGCCCGGAGGCGGCGCGCGCCCGGCACACCGCCCGCGGCAAGCTGCTGCCCCGCGAGCGCGTCGAGCGCCTCCTCGACCCCGGCTCGCCGTTCCTGGAGCTGTCCCCGCTGGCCGCCACCGGGATGTACGGGGACGCCGTGCCCGCCGCGGGCATCGTCACCGGTGTCGGCCGGGTCGCGGGGCGGCTGTGCGTCGTCGTCGCCAACGACGCCACCGTCAAGGGCGGCACCTACTACCCGGTGACGGTGAAGAAGCACCTGCGCGCCCAGGAGGTCGCCGAGGCCAACCGGCTGCCCTGCCTGTACCTCGTCGACTCCGGCGGGGCCTACCTGCCGCTGCAGGACGAGGTCTTCCCCGACCGGGACCACTTCGGGCGCATCTTCCGCAACCAGGCCCGGATGTCCGCCGCCGGCATCCCGCAGCTGGCCGCCGTCCTCGGCTCCTGCACCGCCGGCGGCGCGTACGTGCCGGCCATGTCCGACGAGTCCGTCATCGTCGCCGGGCAGGGCACGGTGTTCCTCGCCGGCCCGCCGCTGGTGCGCGCCGCCACCGGCGAGGTCGTCGGCGCGGAGGAGCTCGGCGGCGGCGAGGTGCACGCCGGCACCTCCGGCGTCGTCGACCACCTCGCCCGCGACGACGCCGAGGCCCTCGACGTGCTGCGCGCCGCCGTCGCGACGCTGCCCCGCCCCGAACCCGTGCTGCAGCAGGCCGAACCGGTCGAGCCCGACCGCGACCCGGAGGGGGTCTACGACGTCGTCCCGCCCGACCTGCGCACCCCCTACGACGTGCGCGAGGTCCTGCGCCACGTCGTCGACGCCTCGCGGTTCCAGGAGTTCAAGGCCCGCTACGGCACGACGCTCGTCTGCGCGTTCGCCCGCATCTGGGGCTACCCGGTGGGGATCGTGGCCAACGACACCGCCACCGCCGGCGGGGTGCTGTTCTCCGAGTCGGCGCTCAAGGGCGCGCACTTCGTGCAGCTGTGCGGCGCCCGCGGCATCCCGCTGGTGTTCCTGCAGAACGTCACCGGGTTCATGGTGGGCCGGGAGCACGAGCGGCGCGGCATCGCCAAGGACGGCGCCAAGCTCGTCACGGCCGTGGCGTGCACGCCGGTGCCCAAGTTCACCGTCCTGCTCGGCGGGTCGTTCGGCGCGGGCAACTACGGGATGTGCGGGCGGGCGTTCGACCCGCGGTTCCTGTGGTCCTGGCCCACCGCGCGGATCTCCGTGATGGGCGGGGAGCAGGCCGCGGCCGTGCTCGCCACCGTGCGCCGCGAGGGCGTCGAGGCCGCCGGCGGCACGTGGAGCGCGGAGCAGGAGGAGGAGTTCAAGCGGCCGGTGCGCCGGCAGTACGAGGAGCAGGGCTCGCCGTACCACGCCACCGCCCGGTTGTGGGACGACGGGGTGATCGACCCCGCCGACACCCGCCGCGTCCTGGGGATGGGCCTGGAGATCGCCGCGTGCGCACCGCTGCCCGCCCCCTCCTACGGCACGTTCCGGATGTGAGGGCGGTGGTGGACGTGGACCCCGTGGTGAAGCCCGTGGTGGCGCCCCCGGCGCGGTTCGGCTCCCTGCTCGTCGCCAACCGCGGCGAGATCGCCGTCCGCGTGCTCCGCGCCGCCCGCGCCGCCGGGTTGCGCACCGTGGCGGTGCACTCCGACGCCGACGCGGACGCCCCGCACGTCGCCGAGGCCGACACCTCCGTCCGGCTGGGCCCGGCACCCGCCGCGCGGTCCTACCTGTCGGTGCCCGCGCTGCTGGAGGCCGCCCGGGTCACCGGCGCGCAGGCCGTCCACCCCGGCTACGGGTTCCTCTCCGAGGACGCCGGTTTCGCCCGGGCCTGCGCGGACGCCGGGCTGGTGTTCGTCGGCCCCCCCGCCGACGTCGTGGAACGGCTGGGCCGCAAGGACTCCGCCCGCCGGACCGCGCTGGCCGCCGGGGTCCCCACCGCCCCCGCGCTGGCCGTCGCCGGCTCGGCCGACCCCCGCGCGGTCACCGCCGAGGCGCTCGCGGAGGTGGGGCTGCCGCTGCTGGTCAAACCCAGCGCCGGCGGCGGCGGCAGGGGGATGCGGGTGGTGCGGGACGCCGCCGCGCTGCCCGGCGCGCTGCAGGACGCGCGGCGGGAGTCGCTGGCGGCCTTCGGCGACGACGCGGTGCTGCTGGAGCGCTGGGTCGAGCGGGGCCGCCACGTCGAGGTGCAGGTGCTCGCCGACACCCGCGGCAACGTCGTCCACCTCTTCGAGCGCGACTGCTCCGTGCAGCGCCGCCACCAGAAGGTCGTGGAGGAGGCGCCCGCGAGCACGGTGCCCGAGCACGTGCGCCGGGTGCTGCGCGAGGCGGCGGTGCGGCTGGCCCGGCACGTCGGCTACGTCGGCGCGGGCACGGTGGAGTTCCTCGTCGACGGCGAGCGGGTGCACTTCCTGGAGGTGAACACCCGCCTGCAGGTCGAGCACCCCGTCACCGAGCTCGTCACCGGCCTGGACCTCGTGCGGCTGCAGCTGGACGTCGCCCGGGGGCTGCCCCTGCCGTTCGGGCAGGACGACGTGGTCTGCACCGGGCACGCGATGCAGGCGCGCGTCTACGCCGAGGACCCCGCGGCCGGGTTCCTGCCGCAGGCGGGCACCGCCGGCACGGTGCGCTGGCCGGCGCGCGCCCGCGTCGACGAGGCGCTGCGCCCGGGTCAGCGGGTCGGCACCGACTACGACCCGCTGCTGGGCAAGGTCGTCGTGCACGGGCCGGACCGCGAGGGTGCGCGGCTGGCGCTGGTGGCGGCGCTGGACGACACGGCCGTCACCGGGGTCGGCGTGAACACCGGGTTCCTGCGCCGGCTGGCCGCCTCCGCCCGGTTCCGGGACGCGGTGATCGACACCGCGTGGCTGGACCGGGTCCCCGACCCGTTCCCCCGCGGGGACGTCGCCGCCGCCCGCTGCGCCGCGGCGGTGC
>NZ_BAABIL010000684.1:0-1182 GCF_039542765.1 Kineococcus glutinatus | reverse complement strand
GTCGCGGCCGGGCGGCTGGGCGGCCCGGCTCGGCGGCCCGGCGGGAAGTCAGCGCGCCGGCGCGGGCCGGGCGCGCCAGAAGGTGACGGCGAGGGCGGCCGCCACCGGCGTCCACAGCAGCCGCTCCGGCAGCGAGGGCGAGGCCAGGTTGAGCACGGTGCCCACGCCCATCAGCGCGGCGGCGCCGGTGAGCACCGCGCGCCGGGGAGCGGCGGGCAGCAGGCCGGTGCCGGCGACCACGGTCAGGGCGGCGTAGGTGAGGGCGGAGGCGGCGCTGGCGAGGCGGTAGCCGTCGGGCAGCACACCGGCGTGGACCCCGCCCCAGGCGAGCCGGCCCCACGGGGCACCGGCGGCCAGGGCGAGCTGGAAGCAGGCCACGCCCGCGGTGAGGGTGGCGGCGACGGCGCCGGCCCGTCGCCGGCCGAGGTGGGGGTCCGCGGCGCCGGTGGGCGCGAGGAGGGACGTGCCGGGTGCGGGGTGCGGGAGCGAGGTCACCCGCCGCACGCTAGTATCTCTGACAGATACACGGCAAGGTCGGTGTCCCACCGGATCAGGAGGACGGGCGTGGCGCGGCGGTCGCAGACGGAACTGGCGGTGCTGGGGGCCCTGTCCGTGGCACCGGCGACGGGCTACGGGGTGCGGGCGGCCGTGCGCGACACCCTGGGCCACTTCTGGCACGAAAGCTTCGGGCAGATCTACCCCACCCTGGCGGCGCTGGAGTCCGCCGGCCTCGTCGAGCGCCTCGAACCCGGCGCCGGCGCCAGCCCCTTCCGCATCACCGCCGCCGGGCTGCAGCGGCTGCGGGAGCTGCTGCTGCAACCCGGCGACCCGCTGCCGCCGCGCGACCCGCTGCTGCTGCGCCTCTTCTTCGGCCGCCACGTCGGCGACGACGTGCTGCGCGGCTGGCTGCGCGAGGCGCTGGCGCAGGCCGAGCAGGCGCAGGCGCGCTACGACGCGCTGCGGGCGCAGGTCGAGCAGGAGCTGACCAGCGCCCCCGACGCGCGCTACTGGCTGCTCACCGTCACCGCGGGCCAGCACCGCGCCCGCGCCGGCGCCGAGTGGGCCCGGGAGGCGCTGCAGCTGCTGGAGCGGGCGCCCGCACCCGGCCCGCCCGCACCCGGCCCGCCCGCGCAGACCTGACGCCGGGACGCACCGGGCCCCCGCTCGCGGCGCGCGAGCGGG
>NZ_BAABIL010000683.1:0-3755 GCF_039542765.1 Kineococcus glutinatus | reverse complement strand
CACCGGGGGCCGCCGCGGCGGCGGGCGGCGGTCTCAGGCCCGCTCAGCCGCCACCTCCCGCGCCATCGCCCGCAGCACCCGGCCGAACGCCAGCCGCGTCGCCCAGCGCAGCGGCAGCGCGAACGGCCGGGTGAGCGGGGCGCTGACCAGCGAGACGCTCTCCGTCCACTCCACGGCACTCGTGCCGCCGCCGGCGCCGCGCACCACGATCGAGGCCCCGCCGCGCACGAGGCGACCGTGCTTGAGCAGGTCGCAGCGCCCGGCCCTGCCCTCGGCCGGCGGCCGCCAGGAGACGACCTCCATGGGGTCCTCGAACGCCAGCGGCCCCAGACCGGTGCGCCCGCTGAAGCGCTCCCCGACCGCGCCGACGGGCCCCGGCAGGCGGCGCACCACCGTCAGCGGCACCCATCGGGTCTGCGCGGGCCAGTCCGTCAGCCGTCGCCACACCAGCTCCGGCGGCGCGGCGACGACGAGGCGGGCCGTCGCGGTCGCGGCACCGGCCGGTCCCCCCGGCCAGGCGCCCCTCACCGCGTGCCGGGCAGGTCGTCGCCGGGCAGGTCGTCGCGCAGGTCGTCGCCGGGCAGGTCGTCGCGCAGGTCGAGCTCGTCGCCCGGCTCCTCGCGCCAGGCCGCCAGCTCGTCGTCGCGCTCGCGCAGCTCCTCGCGCAACCGGGCCAGCACCGCGTCGACCTCGTCCATCCGGTAGCCGCGCAGGCCGACGGAGAAGCGCACGTCGTCGACGTCGCTGGGTCGCACCTCCCCCGGCGGCAGCCCGACGAACGGCCGGGTCGACGTCACCGGCCCCATCCCGCCGCCCAGCCGTCCCGCGCCGACGGCCACGGCCGCGGCCACCGCGGCGAGGACCAGCAGGACGAGGACGAGGGTCACCCCTCCTCCTGCGGCCAGTCCGCGAACTTGCCCACCGCCTCCGAGGAGGGCATGACCATCCGCGAGCGCGGGGCCGTCTCCAGGAAGTCCAGCGCCTCGTCGGGGTCGTCGGTCCAGCGCACGACCTCCCACACGACGGGACGGGCGAAACCGCCCGCGACGAGCTCCTCCAACCACGTGCGCAGGCCGGCGTAGTGACCCTTGGAGTCGAGCACCGCCATCGGCTTGGTGTGCAGGCCGATCGTGCGGGCCACCCAGATCTCGAAGAGCTCCTCCAGGGTGCCCAGGCCACCGGGCAGCACGATGAAGGCGTCGGAGCGGGCGTCCATCTCCGCCTTGCGCCGGCGCATGTCGGTGGTGACGACGAGCTCGGTGATCCCCTCGGGCGGCTGCTCCACGTCCATCAGGGCCTGCGGGATGATCCCGGTCGTGCGGGCCCCGGCGGCACGGGCGGCGGCCTCGGCAGCGCCCATGACCGACGTGCCGCCCCCGCCGTAGACGAGGTCGTGGCCGCGCCGGCCGATGGCCGTGCCCACGCGGGCGGCCAGCTCGACGTGGGCGGGGTCGATGCGACCGCTCGCGCTGCCGTACAGGCAGATGGTGCTCAACGGACCTCCTCCGACGGGGCTGCGCCGAGCAGCCAGGTGGTGAGCACGCGCTCGCACTCGAGGATCTGCGCGACGGGGCAGCGCTCGTCGTCGGCGTGCGCCAGCAGCGCGTCGCCCGGACCGTAGTTGACGGCGGGCACGCCGAGGGCGGAGAAGCGCGCCACGTCCGTCCAGCCGTACTTGGGGGCCGGTGGGGTGCCGACGACCTCGCAGAAGGCGGCCGCCGCGGGCAGCCCCAGGCCGGGGCGGGCGCCCTCGGCGACGTCGGTGACGTCCACCTCGAAGCCGTCCAGCACCTCGCGCAGGTGCGCCTCGGCCTGCGCGCCGCTGCGGGCGGGGGCGAAGCGGTAGTTGACGGTGACGGTGCAGCGGTCGGGGACGACGTTGCCGGCGATGCCGCCGCGGATCGCCACGGCGTTGAGGCCCTCGCGGAAGACGAGGCCCTCCACCTCCACGTGCGCGGGCTCGTACGCGGCCAGCCGCGCCAGCACCTGCCCGGCGGCGTGGATCGCGTTGGACCCCCGCCAGGCGCGGGCGGTGTGCGCGGCGCGCCCGCGGGTGGTGACGTCGGCGCGCAGCGTGCCGTTGCAGCCGCCCTCCACGGCTCCCGCGGTGGGCTCCAGCAGGATCGCGAAGTCCCCGTCGAGCCACTCGCGGTGCCCCCGCGCCAGCCGGCCGAGGCCGGAGAGGTCGGAGGCGACCTCCTCGTGGTCGTAGAAGACGAACGTGAGGTCGCGGGTGGGGGCACCGCCGGCGGCGGCCGCGGCGCGGGCCACGGCGAGCTGCACGGCGACGCCGCCCTTCATGTCGACGGTGCCGCGCCCGGCGAGCACCTCGCCCTCCCCCTCGACCAGCTCCCGGCGCACGGGCAGGTTGGGGGGGTCGGTGAGGGGCACGGTGTCGAGGTGCCCGGCGAGCACGACGCGCTCGGGCCGGCCGGCGCGGGTGCGGGCGACCACCGCGTCGCCGTCGCGCAGCACCTCGTAGGCGCCCAGGTCGCGGCAGAAGGCCTCCACGGCGTCGGCGAGGGCGCCCTCGCCGCCGCTGACCGACTCCGCGTCGCACACCTGGCGGGTCAGCTCCACGACGTCGGCCGCGGGATCGAGGAGGACGGCGGCACGGGCGGGGGCGGCGGGCGTCACGGCAGCACCCTAGCCAGGCGGTCCGCCGCGGGAGGAGGAGCGCACCACGGCCTAGGGTGGCCGCCGTGACCGCGCACGCTGCAGCAGACGTCCCCGCCCCGCAGGCCGCCTCCCGCCGCGCCTGGGGCCACGGCCTGGCCACGACGACGGAGGACGGCGCCGTCCTCGACGTGTGGTACCCCTCCCCCGCGCTGGGCCCCGCACCGCACACCGGCCCGCACGGCGTGCCCGCGGAGCTGGCCGCCTGCGAGGGCCGGGACCCGCACCGGCGGGTGCGCCGGGCGGTCGTGACCACCGAGGTGGACCTCGACGCCCCGCCCGCCGACGCCGCCGACGCCTACCTGCGGCTGCACCTGCTGTCCCACCGCCTCGTCGCCCCGCACGGGGTGGACCTGTCGGGCGTCTTCGGCGTGCTGGCCAACGTGGTGTGGACCGACCACGGGCCCTGCGCGGTGGAGGACTTCGAGCGCACCCGCCTCGCGCTGCGGGCCAACGTCGGCCCCGTGCAGGTCTTCGGCGTCGACAAGTTCCCGCGGATGACCGACTACGTCGTGCCCGCCGGGGTGCGCATCGCCGACGCCGACCGGGTGCGCCTGGGGGCCCACCTGGCGCCGGGCACGACCGTCATGCACGAGGGGTTCGTCAACTACAACGCCGGCACGCTGGGCACGTCGATGGTGGAGGGGCGCATCTCCGCCGGCGTCGTCGTCGGTGACGGCTCCGACGTGGGCGGTGGCGCCTCGATCATGGGGACGCTGTCCGGCGGCGGCCGGGAGGTCGTCTCCCTGGGGCAGCGCTGCCTGCTCGGGGCCAACTCCGGCCTCGGCATCGCCCTCGGCGACGACTGCGTCGTGGAGGCCGGCTGCTACGTCACCGCCGGCACGAAGGTGTCGCTGCTCGACGAGGCCGGGCGCCAGCAGCGGGTCCTGGCCGCCCGGGAGCTGTCCGGCGCCTCGGGGCTGCTGTTCCGCCGCCACTCCCAGACGGGGGCGGTGGAGGCGCTGCCCCGCAGGGGCGTCCGCTTCGAGCTCAACGCCGCCCTGCACGCCAACTGAGGTGCGCCCGGCCGGTGCCCGCCTCCTCCTCCCGGCGCGCCGCGGCGGCGTCGGTGCGCCCGC
>NZ_BAABIL010000682.1:0-3008 GCF_039542765.1 Kineococcus glutinatus | reverse complement strand
CGCGGCGGCCGGCGACGCCGAACCCGCGGCGGCCACCGCCACCGGCGGTACCGACGACCAGCAGGACACCGCGCTGGGCGCCGTGCCCACCGCCGACGGCTCCTGACGGCAGCGCCCGACGGCAGCGCCCGACGAGCGGGTCCGGGCCCGACCCGGACCCGCTCAGCGCGTCCCGCTCGTCGGCTCCCCGCGCAGCAGCTCCTGCAGCAGCCGCTCGCGCATCTCCTCCGGCAGCAGCGGCAGGTCCAGCAGGCTCAGCTTCACCCGGCTGCGCCGGCCGTGACCCTGGGCGTCGAGCCGGATGACGTGGCCCGCGGCCCGCTCGACGCGCACGTCCACCGACGCCCCCGGCTCCAGCTGCCCCCCGACCGTGCCGTCCACCTCCGCGACCAGGCGCCCGCTGTTCGCCAGCAGCTCCAGGCGCACCGACTCCTCCGTGCCCAGCACCAGCGTGCGGGAGATGCCCGACATCGGCGCCACCGGCGTGACGAGGAAGCTGTCGGCGGCGGGGGAGACCACCGGTCCGCCCGCGGCGTAGTTGTACGCCGTCGACCCCGTGGGGGTGCTCAGCACCAGCGCGTCGCAGCGGTAGTAGCCCATCCGGTGCCCGTCGACGGCCAGCGACGCCGACGCCGACCCCAGACCGGGGGTGCGGGTGAGCGCCAGGTCGTTGAAGGCCACCGCCCGCAGGCCCGGGCCGCTGATCCGCAGGCAGCTGTGCGGCTCGACCGTGAAGTCGCCGGCCGCCAGCCGCGCCAGCCCGCCGGGCAGCTCCCGCGGCTCCAGCTCCACCAGGAAGCCCAGGTGGCCGAGGTTCACGCCGAGGACGGGCACCTCCGAGCCGATGAGCAGCCGCAGCGCCCCGAGCATGGTGCCGTCGCCGCCCAGGCTGATCACCGCGTCGCAGCGGGCGACGAAGTCCTCCGGTGCCAGCGGTGCGACGCCCTCGCCCAGCCGGGCGGCGTCCGAGGCCAGCCCCACGACCTCCGCCCCGTGCTCGCGCGCCCAGGAGACGATGGTCCGCACCTCGCCGCCGACGTCGCGCACGGGGTGCAGGACCAGGCCGAAGGAGCGTCCGCGCACCCCTCCACCGTAGTCCAGCGCCACCGGCGGGTGGCTCCCGCGCCCGGCCCGCCCCCGCTCAGTCCGTCGTGCGGATCGCCGCGGTGCCGCGGCGGCGCGGCACCACCAGCGGCGTGCCGGTCTCGGGGTCGGGGACGACGACGCAGGGCAGCCCGAACACCCGCTCCACGAGCGCGGCGTCCACCACCTGCGCGGGTGCGCCCTGCGCCTCGATCCGCCCCGCGCGCATCGCCACGAGGTGGGTGGCGTAGCGGCACGCGTGGTTCAGGTCGTGCAGCACCGCGACGAGGGTGCGCCCGCCCTCCTCGTGCAGCCGCGCGCACAGGTCCAGCACCTCGATCTGGTGGGCGATGTCGAGGTACGTCGTCGGCTCGTCCAGCAGCAGCACCGGCGTCTCCTGCGCCAGCGCCATCGCCAGCCACACCCGCTGCCGCTGCCCGCCGGACAGCTCGTCCACCGCGCGCTCGGCGAGGACGTCGACCCCGGTGGCCGCCATCGCCTGCGCCACCGCCCGCTCGTCCTCGGCGCTCCACGGCCGCAGGAAGCGTTGGTGGGGGAAGCGCCCGCGCGCCACCAGGTCGGCGACGGTGATGCCGTCGGGGGCGCTGGCGCTCTGCGGCAGCAGCCCCAGCCGCCGGGCGACCTCCTTGGCGCGGTACCGGCCGATGAGCTGCCCGTCGAGGTGCACCCCGCCCTCCCTGGGCGTGAGCATCCGGGCCAGCGCCCGCAGCAGGGTGGACTTGCCGCACGCGTTGGGCCCGACGATGACGGTGAAGGAGCCGTCGGGCACGTCGAGGTCGAGGCCCTCCACGACGGTGCGGCGCTCGTAGGCCAGGGTCAGGCCCCGGGCGCTGAGGCGGGCTGCGGGGGGCGCGGGCGTCGGGTGCACGGTCGGGTCCGTCCTCGGGGTCGGCTCGGTTCGGGTCGCATCGGGGGTCCTCGCGCCGGGCTGCGGCGCACCGGGCGGGTGGCGCCGGCCCGCGGTGGGCGGGCTCACCCGCGTCCCCGCCGCCACTGGCCCACGAGCAGCGCGGCCAGGTAGGCGCCGCCCACGGCGGCCGTGACGACCCCGACGGGCAGCTGGGTGGGGGCCGGGATGCGCTGGGCGACGACGTCGGCCAGCAGCAGCAGCGCCGCCCCGGTGAGGGCCGCCGTCCCCAGGCCGGCCCCCGTGGTGCGGGTGAGGCGCCGCGCGATCTGCGGCGCGGCGAGGGCCACGAACAGCACGGGCCCGGCCGCCGCCGTCGACCCGGCGGTCAGGCCCACGGCGACGAGCACGGCCACCAGGCGGACCCGGCCCGACCGCACGCCCAGGGCCGTGGCGAGCTCCTCGCCCATCGACAGCAGGGCCAGCGGGCGGCCCAGCGCGAGCGCCACCGGCAGCAGGACGAGCAGGGCCACCACCAGCGGGACCAGGTGCTGCCAGGTGCGGCCGTTGAGGCTGCCGGTGAGCCACAGCTGCGCGCCCATCGCGTCCTCCAGCCGGGCGCGGGTCAGGAGGTAGTGGATGACGGCCTGCAGCACGGCGGACAGGCCGATGCCCACCAGGACCAGCCGGTACCCGGCGCTCTCCCCGCCGTGGCGGCCCACCGCCAGCAGGTACACGGCGAACGCGCTGGCCAGGCCGCCGACCAGGGCACCACCGGCGACGGCGGCGTCGGTGCCCCCCAGCAGCAGCAGCACGACCAGCGCACCCACCGCGGCCCCCTGGTTGAACCCCACCACGTCCGGGCTGCCCAGCGGGTTGCGGGTGAGGAGCTGGAACAGCCCGCCGGCCACGGCGAGCGCGGCGCCCACGAGGACGGCGGCGGCCACCCGCGGCAGGCGCAGCTCGAGCACGACGAAGCGCGCGCCGCCGTCGCCGCCGCCGAGCAGGACCGCCAGCACCTCGCGCGGGGTGAGGGGGAAGTCGCCCGACGTCATGG
>NZ_BAABIL010000681.1:0-1520 GCF_039542765.1 Kineococcus glutinatus | reverse complement strand
CTGCGGTGCGAACGGGGAAGGGCGCCGCCGCGGCGCCCGCGAGGCGACCGGGCGCGGCCGTCGAGGTGGACGGGCTCGTCAAGCGCTACGGCGGCCGGCAGGTCGTGGCGGGCCTCAGCTTCACCGCCGCCGCCGGCGCGGTGACCGCGGTCCTCGGTCCCAACGGCGCGGGCAAGACCACCACCATCGCCTGCTGCGAGGGGCTGCGCCGCCCCGACGGCGGGCGGGTGCGGGTGCTCGGCCTGGACCCCGTCGCCGACGGCGCCGCCCTGCGCCCGCGCATCGGCGTCACCCTGCAGGACGGCGGCCTGCCCACCGGTGCCGGCGCGCTGGAGGTGCTGCGCCACATCGCCGGCCTGCACTCCGACCCCGTGCCCGTGGCCGACCTCGTCGAGGTCCTGGGCCTGGCCTCCTTCGCCCGCACCCGGGTGCGCCGCCTCTCCGGTGGCCAGCGACAGCGCCTGGCGGTGGCCTGCGCCCTCGTGGGGCGCCCGGAGGTCGTCTTCCTCGACGAGCCCAGCGCCGGGCTGGACCCCCAGGCACGCCTGGCGATGTGGGACGTGGTGGCGCGGGTCCGGGCCGCCGGGGCCTGCGTGGTGCTCACCACCCACCTGATGGAGGAGGCCGAGCGCCTGGCCGACCTCGTCGTCGTCGTCGACGGCGGCCGCGTCGTCGCCTCCGGCAGCCCCGCCGAGCTCACCCGCACCGACTCCACGCTCGCCTTCACCGCCCGCCCGGCGCTGCCGCTGGACTCCCTGCGGGCCGCGCTGCCGCCGGGCACCGACGTCAGCGAGACCACCGCGGGCCGCTACCTCGTCTCCGGGGTGGCCGCCGGCCCCCAGGTGGCGGCGACCGTGGCGGCCTGGTGCGCCGGCCAGGACGTGCTGCCGGAGGGCCTGGGCGCCGCCCGACGTACGCTGGAGGACGTCTTCCTCGACCTGACCGGACGGAGCCTGCGGTGAGCGCGAGCACCAGCGCCCCCGCGCACGGCGGCCCCGCACCCGCCGGTGACCGCCTGGACCTGCGTCCGCGCGGCGGCGCGGCGCCGTGGTGGCGGCGCGTGCAGCGCCAGAGCGCCCTGGAGGCGCGCACCGCGCTGCGCAACGGCGAGCAGTTGCTGCTCACCCTCGTCATCCCCGTCGTCGTGCTCGTCGCCACCGTGCGCACCCGCCTGCTGGACCTGGGTGGGGGTGAGCGCCCCGCCCTGGCCCTGGCCGGGGTGCTGGCGCTGGCCGTGGTGTCCACCGCCTTCACCGGCCAGGCCATCGCCACCGGCTTCGACCGGCGCAACGGGGTGCTGCGGCTGCTGGCCACCACCCCGCTGGGTCGCGGCGGGCTGCTGGCGGGCAAGTGCGGGGCCGTGGTCCTGCTGCTGGCCCTGCAGGTGCTGGTGCTGGCCGCCGTGGCCGCAGGGCTCGGCTGGCGGCCGCAGGCGGGCGGGCTGGTGCTGGCGCTGGCGCCCCTGGCGCTGGGCACGTGCGCCTTCACCGCGCTGGGGCTGCTGCTGGCGGGCACGGTGC
>NZ_BAABIL010000680.1:0-3575 GCF_039542765.1 Kineococcus glutinatus | reverse complement strand
CGGTAGGCGTGCGCCAGCGCGAGCAGCGCCTCCTCCCGGGAGCGGCCCACCGCGGCCGCGCCGAGCTCGGCGGCCAGCGCCCGCCCGGCGGCCGCGGCCACGTGGTCGTGCAGGGCGTCGAGCCCGGCGACGTGCTTGTAGAGGCTCGGCAGCTTCACCCCCAGGCGGGTGGCCAGCGCGGCCAGCGTCAGCCGGTCCAGGCCCACCTCGTCGGCGAGGCGCCCCGCCTCGGCGACCACCACCTCGCGGGACAACCCCGCCCTAGGCACGCGCGGCCACCTCGTGCAGGAACTCCCGCACCGCGGGCACGACGACGTCGGGACGCTGCGCCGCCGGGTAGTGCCCGGCCTCCTCGACGAGGACCACCCGCCCGCCCAGGGCCTGCGCGGCCCACGCCGCTTCCGCCGCGGGGTCGGGGAAGTCCGGGTCGAGGCGGCCGACGACGAGCAGCGCCGGCGCCCGCACGTCCCCCAGCCGCGCCTCGGTGCCCGCGTGGGAGCTGCGGGTGGTGCGGGCGAACGCCACGGCGTGCCCGGGCCGGCGGAACGAGGCGTGCAGCGCGGCGAGGAACTCCGCGTGATCGGCGGGCACCCGGCCGGCGTAGAGCCGCGGCAGCCACGCCCGCCACACCGGCACCGCCCACGGCCGGGCGGTGGCCGCCCGCATCAGCAGCGCCTTCCAGCGCGGTACGCCGCCGTCCCGCAGGAACGGCCCGACCAGCACGAGGGCGCGCACCCGCTCCGGGGCCTGCGCCGCCAGCAGCGCCGCCGCCGAAGCGCCCATCGAGGAACCGACGAGCACCGCGGGGCCGCCACCGAGCTCGTCGAGCAGCGCGGCGACGTCGGAGGCCAGCGCGGGCACGTCGTGGCGGTCGAAGCCGGCGTCGGAGGCGCCGTGGCCGCGCAGGTCGAGGGTCGCCACCCGGTACCCGGCCGCCACGAGCGGCGGCACGAGGTGGCGGAAGGTCTGCCGCACGTCACCCATGCCGGGCACGCAGACGACGAGGGGCCCCTCGCCGGAGACGTCGAACGCCAGCCGCCCACCGGGCCGCGGCAGCCACCGCACCTCTTGGCTAGTAGTCATAGCCAAAAAGCTAATTGTATTAGCCGTAGGCGTCAAGGACCTCGCCGCGGTCGGATGCGGTCAGGCAGGGCGAGGCAGGAGTGCCACCGAGCGCGAGCTGAGGTCACGAGCGCGCCCTCGGGCATCGGCTGACGTCGCAGCGCGAGCGCCACGACGGCGTCGGCGACCTCCTGCGGACGAAGCCCGTCGGTGTGCACCACTGGCCCCAGATCGCCCAGGGCCGCCGCTGCGGCCTCGTACCGGGCGAGCTGCCCGGTGCGCCAGGCCCGGGCGTCGATGTCGTCGGCGTCCGCGGCGATGCGCTCTTCCAGCTCGGCGCTGGAAGCGTGCAGGGTGACGTGCAGGACCTCGCGCCCTCGCCGCCGCAGGCCTTGCAGGATCCCGACCAGGTGCTCGGTGTTCAGCACGCTCATCGGGACGACGAGGTGCCGCCCAGGGCGCGCACGTCGAGCGGCGGTGGCGATCGTCACGGCACGCCACGACTCCAGGTCCTGGTAGTCGCCCGGGCGGAACAGGCCCACGGTCCGCTTCAGCACCCATCCCCACCGTTCGGGGTCGAAGACACCCGCGTCGGGCAACCGCGACAGCACCTCGCAGGCGGTCGTGCTCTTGCCGACCCCGAAGGCACCGTTGATCCAAATGATCACGGATGCAACCTAGCGGCGCCCGCCCCTCGGCCCCGAGGCGTTCGACATCGCACGGGTCGGGAATCCCTGCACCCAGCCGCTCGTCGCCCGCTCATCAGCGTGGGACGTTCGAAGCGGGCTGCCGCAGCGCCTGCACGGCGAGGGCGCTGAGCCAGCCGAAACCCGCGGTGAGCGAGAGGCGCTGCACCAGGCCGGCGACGTCCACCAGCGCCGGGTGCTGGCCGAAGCCGGCGCTGGCCGCACCGAACCCCGCGAGCACCACCAGGCCGCAACCGGCCGACGCCACCGCCCACCCGCCGTCCCCCTCGCGCCGGCGAGCACGTGCGTGCAGCAGCGCCGCCGCCGGGACGGCGAGGAACACGGGGACGGAGAAGGCGTCGTGCAGCGCACCGGCGGTGCTGTACCCGGCGAGCGCGTCCGGTGCACCGGGCGGGTACCCGCCGACCGGGTCGGTGCGGAAGGCACCCGCACCGATCAGGCCGACCCCCGCCGCACCGATGAGCACGGCACGGGCGCGCGAGGTCCCCGCGGGCCGCGGCGCCCGCGCCAGGCCGACGGCGAGCCCCGCGTACAGGGCGCCGGTCACCAGGAAGTTCACCACCTGCACCGCGCCACCGGGCCCCAGGGCCAGGGAGCTGACGGGGTGGCGCAACGGCTCGTAGCCGGGGCGCACGGCGCCCTGGACCAGCGCGACGGCGATGAACAGCGGCCCCGCCACCGCGCCGCCGACGAGCAGGGCCCGTCTCGTCACGACGCCGGGCCCCTCCCGCCCGCGCACGTCGTGGACCACCCGGCGACGCCCCCTCACGGCGCAGCCCCACGGCGCGACGGGGCGCCTCGCGCCGCCCGGGCGGTGAGGTGGCGCTGCTCGGGCACGCTCGTCGCCAGCCGGGCCGCCAGGGCGTAGGCCGCCCCGGCCTCAGCACCCCGGCCGTCCAGCTCCAGCAGGTGCGCGTGCACCGCGTGCAGCCGGTGGTGGTGCCGCAGCCGCGGGTCGGCGAGCAGCGGGGCCAGCACGTCGAGCCCGGCCCCCGCACCCCGCACCTCCGCGACGGCCACCGCGCGGTTCAGCGTCACGACGGGCCCGGGTGCCACCTCGTGCAGCATCCCGTAGAGCACCTCGACCTGCGCCCAGTCGGTGTCCTGCGCCCGCGCGGCCTCGGCGTGCACGGCCGCGATCGCCGCCTGCAGCTGGAACGGGCCCACCGGCCCGGCCGGCAGCGCCGCCTCCACCAGGGCCACCCCCTCCGCGATCGCCGCCCGGTCCCAGCGGGAGCGGTCCTGCTCCGCCAGCGGGACCAGCGAGCCGTCCGGACCCGTGCGGGCGTCCCGCCGGGCGTCGGTGAGCAGCATCAGCGCCAGCGCCCCGGCCACCTCCCCCACCGCCGGCAGCCGCGCGTGCAGCAGCCGGGTCAGCCGGATCGCCTCCGCGGTGAGGGAGACGTCCTGCAACCCGCCCCCCGCCGTGCTCAGGTGCCCCTCGGTGAAGACGAGGTGCAGGACGTGCAGCGCGCTGTGCACCCGCTCCGGCAGCTCCGCGGCCGACGGCGCGGCGAACGGCGCCCCCAGCTGCCGCAACCGCGCCTTGGCCCGGCTGATCCGCTGCGCCGCCGTCGCCTCCGGCACCAGCAGGCCCCGCGCCACCTGCGCCGTGCTCAGCCCGCCCACCGCCCGCAGCGTCAGCGCCACCCGCGACGGCTCCGGCAGCGCGGGGTGGCAGCACAGCAGCAGCACCACGAGGGAGTCGTCGTGCGCGCCGGCCACCCGGTCCGCCGCCGGCGCGAGCAGCTCCCCGGCGTTGCACCACACGAGGCGGCGGGCGCCGGCCACCCAGCGCCGGCTGGC
>NZ_BAABIL010000679.1:0-3277 GCF_039542765.1 Kineococcus glutinatus | reverse complement strand
TCGCCCCAGCGCCGCGCCCGGCTGGCGAGGTAGGCCTCCAGCACCGCCGTCAGCGCGGGCACGGCCACGGCCACGGGCACGCGCACGGCACCGCCGCGGGCCGGCACTCCGGGCGCCTGGCCGTCGTGCTCGCCATCAGCCTCGTCGTGCTGGTCGCGGAGGTCGTCGGCGCCGCCCTGTCCGGCTCGCTGGCCCTGCTGGCCGACGCCGGGCACGTCCTCACCGACGCCGGCGGGCTGGCGCTGGCCCTGGTGGCCGTGCGGCTGGCGCAGCGGCCGGCGACCGCGCGCCGCACGTGGGGCCTGGCCCGCGCCGAGGTCCTCGCCGCGGCCGCCAACGCCGTCGTGCTCGGCGCCGTAGGCGTCCTCGTCGTCGTGGAGGCCGCCCGGCGCCTGGCCCACCCCGCGCCCGTGGAGACCGGGCCGCTGCTCGTCTTCGGCGCCGTCGGTCTCGTCGGCAACGTCGTGGGCGTCCTGCTGCTCGTGCGGGCCTCCCGGGACAGCCTCACGGTGCGCGGTGCGTTCCTGGAGGTCCTGGTCGACGCGGCGGCCAGCGCCGGCGTCCTGGTCTCGGCGGTGCTGGTGCGGCTCACCGGCTGGCACCGGCTCGACGCCGTCGTCGCCGCGGGCATCGCGGTGCTCATCGCGCCGCGGGCGTGGCGGCTGCTGCGCGAGGCGGTGGACGTGCTGCTGGAGTCGGTGCCCCGCGGCGTCGACCTCGACGAGGTGCGCGCCCACGTCCTGCGGGTGCCGCACGTGGTGGACGTGCACGACCTGCACGCCTCGACGGTGACGTCGGGGCTGCCGGTGCTCTCGGCGCACGTCACCGTGGAGGCGGGCTGCTTCCTCGACGGGCACGCCCCGCAGCTGCTGGACCAGGTGCAGCGCTGCATCGCCGAGCACTTCGACGTGGCGCACTCCACGATCCAGCTCGAACCGGCCGGGCACGGCGACCACGAGCGGCTGCTGCACGCCTGAACCGCCCCGGCACCCCGTCCCGGCACCTCGTCCCAGCACCTCGTCCCGCGCCCGCCGGGCGGCCCGCAGCGCGCCCGCCGCGGCAGGGCGTTCTGCGTCGCGGGGCCCGGGCGCTTAGGGTCTGTCCTCGCCGGTCCCGCCGCGGACGGCACGCCGCCCGCGAGGAGCTAGAGGAGCCCCCCATGAGCACCGCGACCCCCCGGCCCGGCAGCATCCCGGGCGCAGAGCGAACCATCGGACAGCTCGTCGCCGACGCCAGCCAGGACCTCTCGGACCTGGTGCGCCACGAGATCGCCCTGGCCAAGTCGGAGATCACCGCCGACGTGAAGAACGGAGCCCTCGCCGGGGGCCTGTTCGGCGCGGCCGGCTTCTTCGGCGCCGTGGCCTTCCTGCTGCTGTGCTTCACCGCCGCCTACGGGCTCGCGGCGGCCGGGCTGCCCACCTGGGTGGGCTTCCTCGTCGTCGCCGTCCTGCTGCTGGTGGTGGCCGGGGGGCTCGCCCTCGTCGGCCGGGGCCGCATCTCCCGGGTGCGCCCGCCGGAGCGCACCCTGCGCACCACCCGCGACACCGTCGCCGCCATCAAGGCCAGCGCGACCGGCAAGGGGCACGAGCCGCAGGCCCCGCAGCAGCGGCAGCTGGACAGCGCGCACTCCTGACCGCACCGCACGTGCGGCCCGAGGAGGCAGCGGACGTCTCCGCGGTCCTCGTCCACGGCCCGTGGCAGCACCGGTACGTCGCCGCGCACGGCGCCCGGTTCCACGTCGTCGAGGCCGGCGAGGGCCCCCTCGTCGTGCTCCTGCACTCCTTCCCCCAGTTCTGGTGGTCGTGGCGCTGGCAGCTGTGCGACCTCGCCGACGCCGGCTACCGCGCCGTCGCCGTGGACCTGCGCGGGGTCGGGGCCTCCGACAAGCCCCCGCGGGGCTACGACACCCCGACCTCCGCGGCCGACGTGGCCGGGCTGGTGCGGGCGCTGGGGGAGGAGGCGGCGTTCGTCGTCGGGCACGGCCTGGGCGGGCGCACCGCGTGGGCGGTGGCCGCCACGCACCCCACCCGGGTGCGGGGGATCGCGGTGCTGGGCGCCGCCCACCCGCTGCTGTGGCGCTCGGCGGTGCTGGACCGCTGGCGCGGCTCCGGTGGCTCCCGCGGCCTGACGGGCCTGGGCAGCTGGCACCTGCCGGTGCTGCCGGAGCGGCTGCTGCTGTCGGGGACGACGGTGGAGCGGGTGCTGCGCGCCTGGTCCGGTCCCGGCTGGCCCGACCCGGACACCGTGGAGCGCTACCGCACGGCGATGCGGCTGCCGGCCGCGGCGCGCGCGGCCTGCGAGTACCACCGCTGGATCGCCCGCTCCCACGTGAGCGAGGACGGGCGGCGTTTCGCGGCGGCCATGCGGGCACCCGTCGACGTGCCGGTGCTGCAGCTGCGCGGCGAGTTCGACCCCACGGTGGCGCGCTCCACCCTGGAGGCGGCCGCGGGGTTCGTCGCGGGACCGCACCGCGCGACGGAGATCGCCGGGGTGGGCCACTTCCTGCCTGAGGAGGCCGCCGAGCGGGTCAGCGCGGCCCTGCTGTCCTGGCTGGCCCGCTGGTGAACCTCAGGCGGCGGTGCAGGCCCCGGTGGGCACCGCCGCCGTCGCGGTGTCCAGCCCGGCCAGCGCCTCGGCCAGCTCCTGCGACGTGAGCGCGTACCCGGTGTCGGCGTGCTCCACGGAGCGGGCGAAGACGAGGCCGGCGACCTCCCCGTCCTCGGTGAGCAGCGGGCCCCCGGAGTTGCCCGGCTCCACGGTGGCGTAGACGGCGTACACCTGCCGCACGACGTCGGCGGTGTCGTAGACGTCGCGGCCGCCGGCCTCCACGACCTCCCGCACCCGGGCGGTGGCCAGCGTGTAGGGGCCGTCGAGGGGGAAGCCGGCCACGAGCGCCGGGTCGCCGCGCTCCAGGTTCCCCACCACGGGCAGCGCGGGGGCGTCCAGCCCCGGCACCTCGACCACCGCGACGTCGCGGGCCGGGTCGTAGAGCACCACCCGGCCCGGGTGGCGGGTCCCGGTGCCCTGCGGCTGCACGAGGGGCTGCACCACCCCGGCGACGACGTGCGCGTTGGTCACCACGAGCGCGGCGTCCCCGCGCAGCCGCAGCACGAACCCGCTGCCCTCCAGGGCCCGGTCGCAGGCGGCCGCGACGCCGGTGACCTTCACGACGCCCGGTTGCGCCCGCCGCAGCCCCGCCGTCTGCGGCACCTGCGCGGCCGGCGGGTCCACGGGGCGCACCGTCTCGTCGCGCAGCGCGGTGAAGACGCGGGGGAAG
>NZ_BAABIL010000678.1:0-4223 GCF_039542765.1 Kineococcus glutinatus | reverse complement strand
TGCCTCTCCCAGCAGCTTCAGCTCGTCCTGGGCGCCTCCCCCGTGGAGGCCGGGCTGCTGCTCGTGCCCGGGCTGGCGGCCTGCGTGGTCACCGGGCTGCTCGCCGCCTCGCTGGCGCAGCGGGTGCCCGCGCACCGGCTCGTCGTCCTCGGCCTGGCGCTGTCCACCACCGGGTACGTGCTCACCAGCGCCCTCGGCGGCTCCGGCGTCGCGCCGCTCGTGGCGTCGTTCGCGGTGCTGTGCGCGGGCGTCGGGATCGCCGAGACCCTCACCAACGACGCCATCGTGTCCGCCGCACCGGCCGAGCGCGCCGGGGGTGCCTCCGCGATCTCGGAGACGGCCTACGAGCTGGGCGCGGTGCTGGGCACGACGCTGCTGGGCAGCCTCGTCAACGCCGTCTACACCGCGCGGGTGCAGGTGCCGGCCGGTGCGGACGCGCAGGCGGCGCAGACCCTCGGCGGGGCGGTGGAGGCCGCCGGCGCGCTGGGCGGCGTCGAGGGCGCGGCGCTGCTGGCCTCGGCGCGGGAGGCGTTCACCGGCGGCGTGCAGCTGACGACGGCCGCCGGCGCGGTGCTGGTGGCGGCTGCGGCGGTGCTGGTGGCGGTGTCGCTGCGCCCGCGCCGCACCTGACGCCGGCGCCCGTCCCGGACCGCCCCGGACCACCGCCCCGGACCACCGCCCTTCTCCGGGTCCGGGCGCGGAAAGGACCCTTTCCGTCCGCCCGAACCCGGAGAAGGGCGCGGAAAAGGTCCTTTCAGCGCAGGCGGGGGGCATCCACCGATCGGACGATGCCCGGCGGCGGACGGACGGTGGGGCGGGGCCCGCGCGGGTGATCCGCAGCACCGGCCGCGTCCCTAGCGTCGGGGACATGCCAGTGATCGACGTGCAGCACCTGACCAAGCGCTACGGCGAGCGCACCGTCGTCGACGACGTCAGCTTCACCGTCGAGGAGGGCGAGGTCCTCGGCCTCCTCGGCCACAACGGCGCCGGCAAGACCACCACCGTGGAGTGCGTCGCCGGCCTGCGCTCCCCCGACGCCGGCACCGTCCGCGTCCTCGGCGTCGACCCCGTCGCCCGCCGCGACGTCGCCCGGCTCGGCATCGGCGTCCAGCTGCAGCAGAGCACCCTGCCCGACCGGATGCGGGTGGAGGAGGCGCTGCGGCTGTTCGCGTCCTTCTACCCCTGCCCGGTGCCGGTGGCGGACCTGCTGGAGTCCCTCGGCCTCGCCGAGCACCGGGCCAAGCCCTACCGCGTCCTGTCCGGCGGGCTGAAGCAGCGGCTCTCCTTCGCCCTGGCCCTCGTCGGCGCCCCGCGCATCGCCGTGCTCGACGAGCTCACCACCGGCCTGGACCCGCAGGCCCGCCGCGACGTGTGGCAGCAGGTCCGCGACGTGGTCCGCGGCCGCGGGGTCGCCGTCCTGCTCGTCACCCACTTCATGGAGGAGGCCGAGCGGCTCTGCGACCGCGCCGCGATCCTCTCCGCCGGCCGCGTCGTGGCGCTGGACACCCCCGCCGGGCTCGTCGAGCGCGCCGCGGGCGAGCAGTCGCTGCGGTTCTCCCCGTCGGCGCCGCTGGACCCGGCGGTGCTGCGCGCCCTGCCGGAGGTCACCTCCGTCACCGAGACGGCGGGGACCGTGCACGTCGCCGGGCGCGGGGAGCTGGTGCACGCCGTGATGTCCGTGCTGGCCCGGGAGGGCGTCGTGGCCCGCGGGCTGCGCATCGAGCAGACCACCCTCGACGACGCCTACCTGGCGCTCACCGGGGGCGCGCAGGACGACCGGGCAGACGACAGGCACGACGACCGGGAAGGGGTGCGCTCGTGAGCGCGCAGGTGGAGCTCGTCCGCAGCGAGGCGCGGCTGATGACGCGCGAGCCGATGGCCACGTTCTGGGTCATCGCCTTCCCGACGGCCCTGCTGGGGGTGTTCGCCCTCATCCCGACCTTCCGCGACCGGGTCCCCGAGCTGGGCGGGCAGACCGTGCTCGACCTCTACGTGCCGATCAACGTGACGCTCGCGCTGGGCTTCCTCGGGCTGTTCATCATCCCCGGCGCGCTCGCCACCTACCGGGAGCGGGGCGTGCTGCGGCGCCTGGCCACCACCCCGGTCGGCCCGGCGCGGGTCGTGCTGGCCCAGCTGGCGGTGGCGGCCGTCGTGGGTGTGGTGGGTGTCTCCCTCCTGCTGGCGGTGGCGTGGGGGCTGCTGGGCACGGTCGTCCCGGTGGACGTCCTGCCGTTCGCGGCGGCGCTGCTGCTGGGCCTGCTCGCGATGCTGTCCGTCGGGGTGCTCGTCGGGGCGCTGAGCGGCACCGCCAAGGCGGCGACGATCGCGGGCAACGTCCTGTTCTTCCCGATGATGTTCCTCGCCGGGCTGTACGTGCCGGTGGCCGTGCTGGGCGAGACGATGCAGCGCATCGGGGAGCTGACGCCGCTGGGGGCGAGCGCGCTGGTGATGCAGCGCGCAGCCGTGGGCGACCCGGTCGGGACGCTGCCGTTCGTCGCGATGGCGCTGTGGACCCTGGTGCCGCTGGCCGTCGCCGTGAGACGTTTCCGGTGGGAGTGATCACAGGCTGTGGCGCTCCGGGGCGACCACGCTGACGGGAGGCGTCGTGGGCGACGAGGACGAGGTGACCTCTCCCGCCGAGCGGTGGGCGGCCCGGCTGGAGCGGTGGCAGACGCTGCTGGTGTACCCGCTGCTGGTGGTCTCCGCGGCGCTGGCGGCGGTCATCACCGAGCAGGGCTGGTCCACGTGGCAGCGGTGGTGGCAGCTGCTGGGCGTCGCGGTCCTCGTCGCGGCGCTCACCGCGTGGTTCGAGCACCGGCCGCGCCCGGCCCGGGTGCAGCTGACCTGGTACGCCCTCCGCTGGGCGCTGTGCCTGGTGCTGGTCCTGGGCAACCCCTTCTACGGGGTGTTCGCCTGGGTGGGCTACGTCGACGCGATCCGGTTCTTCCCCTTCCGCCGGGCCCTGTGGGGCATCGCCGCCACCGCGGTGCTCATCGCGCTGTCGCAGTCCGCCGGCCCGCCGGAGCCGTCGCCGGCGAAGGTCCTCGGGTTCGTCCTGCTGTGGGCGTTCAACGCGGCGCTCGTGACGATGTTCTCCTCCCAGGGCCTGCTCGCCGAGCAGCGGATGGCCGAGCGCCGCGCCGCCATCGCCGAGCTCACCGAGACCAACCGCCGGCTGCGGCAGGCGCAGGCGGAGAACGCCGGCCTGCACGCCCAGCTCGTCGCGCAGGCCCGCGAGGCCGGGGTGCTCGACGAGCGGGCGCGGCTGGCGCGGGAGATCCACGACACCATCGCGCAGGGCCTGACCGGCATCGTGGCGCAGCTGCAGGCGGCGGAGTCGGAGTCGCAGGGGGACCCGCAGGCGTGGCGGCCGAGGGTGGCGACGGCGGTGGACTCCGCGCGGGAGTGCCTGGCCGAGGCGCGGCGCTCGGTGGGGGCGCTGCGCCCGGTGGCGCTGGACGGGGCGGACCTGCCCGCGGCGCTGTGGCGGCTGGCGGCCCGGGCGGGCGCCCCGGTGCGGGTGGTGGTCACCGGGGAACCCGGGGGGCTGCCGCCGGCGGTGGCCGAGGCCCTGCTGCGCACCGCGCAGGAGGCGCTGTCCAACGCCGCGCGGCACGCCCGGGGCAGCGGCGTGACCCTCACGCTGTCGGGCATGGAGGACGTGGTGACGCTGGACGTGCGCGACGACGGCCGCGGCTTCGACCCCGCGGCGGTGCCGGGCAGGGGCTTCGGGCTGGAGTCGATGCGGCAGCGGGTGGCGCTGGTGGGCGGGTCGCTGCACGTGGAGAGCGCACCCGGGGAGGGCACCGCGGTGTGCGCGCAGGTGCCGGTGCGGGCGGACGCGCGGGCGGTGGGCGCCCCGTGACGGCGCTGCGGCTGCTGCTCGTGGACGACCACCCGGTGGTGCGCGACGGGCTGCGGGGGATGCTGTCGGCGGAGCCGGGCCTGGAGGTCGTCGGGGAGGCCGGCGACGGCGTGGAGGCCCTGGAGCGCATCGACGCGCTGGCCCCGGACGTGGTGCTGCTGGACCTGCGGATGCCGCGGGCCAGCGGGGTGGACCTGCTGCACGCGCTGGCGGGGCGGTCGCGGCGGCCGGCGGTGCTGGTGCTGACGACGTACGACACGGACGACGACGTGGCCTCGGCGATCGCGGCGGGCGCGACGGGCTACCTGCTCAAGGACGTGCCGCGCGCGGAGCTGGTGCGGGCGGTGCGGGCCGCGGC
>NZ_BAABIL010000677.1:0-2911 GCF_039542765.1 Kineococcus glutinatus | reverse complement strand
ACGACGCCGCCGCCGGGGCGCTGGCCGTGGTGCGGGACGCGCGCTCGGGGCGGCGCAGCAGCTGGCCGTTCCGGGCGACGATCGCGGTGGCCGCCGTGGACGTCGTCCTGCTGCTGCTCGCCGGTCGGCCCCCCGCCCCCTGACCGGCCTCCGCGCGCGCCCGGTGGCGCCGGGGTGGATCATTGGTCGGGTCCCGGAACCGTCGACCGAGGAGCAACCCCCGATGAGCAAGGCCACCGTGCTGATCGCCGCCACGGCCGGGTACGTGCTCGGCGCCCGCGCCGGCCGCGGGCGCTACGAGCAGATCCGGTCCGCCGCCCTGAAGGTGTGGGGCAACCCCACCGTGCAGGACAAGGTGAGCGTGCTGGAGGACAAGGCGACCGACGCCGCCAGGGCCGCGGCCAGCACCGCGTCGCAGAAGGCCGGCGACGCCGCGAAGGCCGCCGCGAGCACCGTCGCGGACAAGGTGCGCCACCGCGGCGGCGACGCGGGCGAGCCCGCGCCCCAGGGCACCGTCACGCTGGACACCCCCACCACGACGACCGTCAACGGCACCAGCACCCTCTGACCGCCGGGCGCTGCGGCGGCCGCCGCCGCCGGGGTCCCGTCAGTGGCAGGACCCCGGCGGCGGTGGCACGTCCAGCGCCGGGTTGCGGTCGAAGAACCCCACCGGTCGCAGCACGAACGACACCTTGTCCACCGGCATGACGGGCCAGTCCTCCGGCCGCACCACGTGGTGGATGCCGAACACGTGCCACAGCACCACGTCGGTGCCGACGAGCGCCTCGTCGTCGGCGGTCCAGCGGGTCATGCCCGCGTCCTCGCCGCTCTGCACGGGGTGGTCCCCGGCGGGCCAGCGCTCGTCGTCGTGGTGGCGGGTGACCCACACGTCGTGGCCGATCACGGGGGCGCGCAGGAACTGCAGCGCCTGCGCGCCGAACATGTGCGGGATCGCGGCGTGCGGGACGAGCTCGTACCCCACCGGGGTGCCCAGCCCGTTGCGCGCGGTGGCGTGGACGACCTTCCAGCGCCGCTGCCGGGACCAGTCGACGTCGCGGCCGGCGGACGCCTCGGAGGTGATCGGGGTCTCGGTGGTCCCCACCGCCAGGCCGTGCGGGTTGCCCGGTCCCACGGGCAGGGCCGCCGAGTCCACCTCCAGCACGGTGTTCTCCGTGCCGTCGACGTCCAGGTCGAGGCGGGCGACGACGAAGTGCTGGTGGAGGGGGGCGTACGTCCGCTCGTCCACGAGGGTCCCCGTGACGGGCACGTCGGCGCCCTCCGGCAGCGGGGTGGTCACCACGATTCCGGTGGCGCGCACCTCGCACTCGATCGACCCGTCGAGGTGCAGGCGCCAGTAGACGAGGTACTCGTAGTTGGCGACGGTGGCGTGGAAGGAGACCACCATGCGCCGGGAGCGGCGCACCTGCACCCGGCCGTTCGCGTCGACGTGCTTCCACAGCACGCCGTCGTCCTCCTCGTGCAGGCAGACGGCGTTGCGGACGGTGTACGGCTCCCCGCGGGAGTCGGCGAGGACGGCGTCGAGGTAGCGGATCTCCCCCAGGCAGTCGCACCCCAGCTCCAGGGACGTCGTCATGGCGCCCAGGCCCCACTCGCCGATGTCGAAGGCGGTGCGGCGGTAGTGGTCGAACCCGGGATCGCGGTAGGGCACGACCATCTCCGCGAACGACATCCGGTGCGCCACGGAACGCTCCCGGCCGCCGTCGTCGTAGCGCAGCCGGTGCAGCACGAGGCCCTCGCGGGCGGTGAACCCCAGCCGCACGGACCACTTCTGCCAGCGCAGCTCCCCGTCCACCACCGTGAACGACGGGCCGTCCGGCTGGTGGACGTCCAGCCGCCGCAGGTCCTCGCGCAGCGCGAAACCCGGCAGTCGCGCGGCCAGGAGCTCCGGTTCGTACTCGCCCACCACCGGCGCCGGTGGCGCGACCTCGTCGGCCTCGTCGATCTCCAGCAGCTCCATGGAGTTCATGTCCACCACGAACTTCAGCCCCTGCACGTGGTGGGCGTAGGGGCTGCCCGCGGGGGTCTCGCGCCGCCACACGTCGCACCAGCCGAGCCGGCGGTCGCGCCAGCGCTCGGGCATCACGCCGAGGCCGTAGGTCCAGACGTCGAGGAGCACGAGGTCGAGGTCGGTGACGCCGCGCGCGGCCAGCGCCGCCACCACCCGCGGGTCCGCCTTCAGCGCGGCCTCGCACTCGTGGTACTCGTCGACGGTGAAGTTCGGCGTGACGCCGGGCAGGTGCCGGAACGAGACCAGCTCGCCGGCGACGAGGTCGACGACGGCCTCGTGGGTGCGGTTGTCGGCGCGGTCCCACAGCACCGACAGCGCCCGGCGGGGCACCGCGTCCCCCGGCCGCCACGCCAGCACGTCGGCCTTGGGCGGTTCGGCGAGGGTCACCGACGCGAAGCGCGTCCCCGGTGCGAGCCGGCCGGAGGCCCGCAGCACCTCGCGGCTGCGGGTGATCTCCTCGGCGTCGAGGGGGGCGAGCGGGTGGTTGCTCACCCGGCCACGCTAGCGGCAGCCGGCGTCCTCAGGGCAGCGCCGGGGGTTCGTGCCGCTCCGGCGGCGGGGTGGCCCGCACCCGCGGCGAGGTCCGGGCCACCCGCGCCAGCTTCGAGGGCGCGCGCAGCACGTCGACGCGCACGACGCGCCCCGCGGCGGTGGTGAGGGACACCACGAGCACCAGGCGCCCCTCCTCGTGGGCGGCGAAACCCGCGGCGCCGTTGACGAGCACGGGTTCCACGACGGCCCCGGCGCCCTTGGCGGCGATGCCGAGGAGGAAGCGGGCCACGTCGCGGTCGCCGTGCACCGGGCGGCGGGTGGCGCTGACCTCCCCGCCGCCGTCGCCGGTGAGCACCACCGCTGGGTCCAGCACCGCGACCAGGCCCTCGA
>NZ_BAABIL010000676.1:0-2140 GCF_039542765.1 Kineococcus glutinatus | reverse complement strand
CCGCCGGCCCGGCCCTCGCCCGGCTGCTGCCCGGTCGCCGCGTCCTGGCGGCCGACCCACCGCCCGGGGGCCCGCAGGGCGCGACCGACGGCGCCGGTGCCCGCGCCGCGCTCTTCGAGGCCGTGCAGGTCGTGCTGGAACGCCTCGCCCGCAGCGCGCCCGTGCTCCTCGTCGTGGAGGACGTGCACTGGGCCGACCCCTCCACCCACGAGCTGCTCACCCTGCTGCTCACCCGCGCCGGCAGCGCGCCCGTCTCGATCGTGGCCTCCTACCGCACCGACGACCTGCACCGCCGCCACCCGCTGCGCGGTCGCGCCGCCCAGTGGGCCCGGCTGCCCGGTGTCAGCCGCGTCCACCTGCAGCCGCTGCCCGACGCCGACGTGCGGGTGCTCGTGCACGAGCTGCAGCCCACGGGCCTGCGGACCGCCGACGTCGACCGGATCGTCGCCCGCGCCGAGGGCAACGCCTTCTTCGCGGAGGAGCTCGTCGCCGCGGCCCGCCGCGGGGAGGGCTCGCTCACCGCGGACCTCGCCGACCTCCTGCTGCTGCACCTCGACGCCCTCGACGAGGCCGCGCGCGCCGTGGTGCGGGCGGTGGCCGTCGCGGGGGGCCGGGTGGGCCACGACCTGCTCGCGGCGGTCGCCGCCGCCGGGGCGGTGGGCGGCACCGCGTCGGGCGGTGACCCGGGCGGTGACCCGGGCGGTGCCGCGCTGGACGCCGCGCTGCGCACCGCCGTCGACCACCACGTCCTCGTCGCCTCCCGCACCCCCGGTGGTCCCGGCTACGCCTTCCGCCACGCCCTGCTCGCCGAGGCCGTCTACGACGACCTGCTGCCCGGGGAGCGGGTGCGGCTGCACCGTGCCTTCGCCGCGGCGCTGGACACGGGTGCGGCCGACGGCACCGCCGCCGCCCTGGCCCGCCACGCCCGCGCCGCCGGGGACACCGCCACGGCGCTGGCCGCCAGCGTCCGCGCCGGGGACGAGGCGATGACCGTGGGCGGTCCCGCCGAGGCGGCCACCCACTACGAGACCGCCCTGCACCTGCTGGCCGGTCGGGCACCCGCCGACGGCGTCGACGTCGTGGACCTCGTGCTGCGCGCCGCCGACAGCGCCGCCGCAGCGGGCAGGCTGCACCGCGCGCTCGACCTGCTGCGCGCCGAGCTGGAGCGCCTGAGGCCCGGCGCGCCGCCGGGCAAGGGGGCCCTGCTGCTGCACGCCGTCGCCGGCACCGCACTGCTCGACGACGCGCCCGTCGGCGTCGTCGGCCTCGTCGCCGAGGCTCTGGAGCTGCTGCCGCCCGGCCCGTCCCCGCTGCGCGCCCGGCTGCTCGCGGTGCGCGGCCGCGCGCATGCGGCGCACCGGCGCGAGCAGGAGGCGCTGCGCTGGACCCGCGAGGCGCTGGACATGGCGCGGGAGCTGGGCGTGCCCGACGTGCTGGCCGACGCCACCACCACGTTCGCGCGGCTCACCCAGCACCCCGCGCCCGCGGAGGCGGAGCGCACGCTGCGCACCGCGCTGGCGGAGGCGCGGGCCGCGGGCGACGCCGCCGTCGAGCTGCGCAGCGCCCACCAGCTGGGCTCCCTGCTGTACGAGACCGGCCGGCTGGCGCAGGCGCAGCGGGCCTACGCCGACGCCGCCGCCCGCGCCGTCGAGCTGCGCCGCCCGTGGGCGCCCTACGGCCTCGACGGGCGCGCCATGGCCGCCCACGTCGCCGTCGTGCGGGGGGAGTGGGACGAGGCCCTGCGGTTGCTGGACGCCTCGTCCGAGTCCCCGCCGCCGCTGGCCAGGGCCACCCTGGACGCGGTGGCCCTGGCGGTGGCGGCGGGCCGCGGGCAGGTGGCGGCGCTGGGGTCGCTGCCCGCGCTGCGGCCCTGGTGGGAGCGCGACGGGCTCATCGCCGTGCTCTGCGGGTACGCCGCGATCGACCTGCACGGCGAGGCCGGCGACGTCGGGGCGGTGCTGGCGGTGCACGACGAGGTCGTCGGGCTGCTGGCGCAGCTGTGGGGCGGGTCCGGCTTCGCCGCGCGGACCCGGCTCGGCGCCCTCGTGCTCGGCCTGCTCATCGCCGCGGGCGCCCGGGTGGGGGCGCGGGAGCGGCGCGCGTGGCGGGGGCGCGCCGACGCGCTGCTGGACGCCGGGCG
>NZ_BAABIL010000675.1:0-734 GCF_039542765.1 Kineococcus glutinatus | reverse complement strand
GCGACCTGTGGCTGCCGCCCCGGGCGGCGGCCTGGCTGGTGCAGCCGGGCACCGCGGGCCCGCGGCCCGGCTGAGGCACCGCGGGCCCGGGGCCCGGCTGAGGCACCGGGCGGTGCGGGGCGCTCAGTCGAGCGCGGGCGCCAGGTGCGTCAGGCCGCGGGAGACGAGCTCGGCCTCCTGCACGGCGCAGGACACGGCGGTGCGCGCCGCGGCGGTCGCGGCGTCCTGCTCGGTGACCGCGGCGGCGATGCTGGCCTGCGCGGCCACCACGTCCTGCAGCACCGCCTGCACGCCGCCGAGGGAGGCACCGGCCTGCTGGACGTCGTCGCGCACCGAGTCCACGACCCGGCGGATGCGCTCGGTGGCGCGGGCGGTCTCCCCCGCCAGCTCCTTGACCTCCCCGGCCACGACGGCGAAACCCTTGCCGGCGTCACCGGCGCGGGCGGCCTCGATGGTGGCGTTGAGGGCCAGCAGGTTCGTCTGGTCCGCGATGGCGGAGATGTTCGTGGCGATGGCGTCGATCTCGGCCATCGTGGTGCTCAGCCGCTCCACGGTGCTGGCGCTGGCGCGGGAGCGCTCGTCCGCCTCCACCGCCGTGCCGCTGGCGCGCGCGGCGACGTCGGCGATCTGCGCGAACGCCTGCTGCAGGCCCGTGACGACCTCACCGGCGGTGGAGACCTCCCCGCGCAGCCGATCACCGCGCTCGCGCAGCCCGCCGAGGTGCCCGGCGAGCT